>OMYE01000075.1:0-12115 GCA_900315145.1 uncultured Pseudomonadota bacterium
TATTCAGTATTCTGATAATCTCTCTGTTTTAGAGAGGTGATTGGTAAATGCAGGTGGTATTTTTCAACTCTAAAGCCTCTTTTCAATTAATCATTTATTGGTGAGTAAAAGTCAGATTCTGTGCAAGAGCGTGCCGTAGGGGAGAGAGGTAACTCTCACTGATAGTCTTGCTAAGGATACCTTCCTAGAATTCCACCACTATTAAAATAGTGCCTTAACTTAACTTGATAAGTGCTTCATTCAGAAAAATTTTTTTATTTGCTGTTCACTAATGGCCAAAATTTAATCAAAAAATTTTTCCACGAAAATGGATCACTTCTTTTTGGAATTATTGGGAAAGAATGTTAAATAATTCTGTGTTTACGTAGAAGGATTCCCTACCATATTTTATTTGTTTGACTATATTTAATTCAATTAAGTCAGATAGTTTTCGTAATGCTGTGCTCGGTGATACTCCACAATCTTCGGCTACAAATTCTACTTTTGTATATGGGTATTTGTATAAATTATTTAATAATTCGTGACTGTATAATTTTGGAGCTTTGGTTTTAATGATTTGCTTGTGACGAGTCATTAAATTTTTAATTTCTGTTACAAGCATAATAGTTTGTTTAGATGTTTGCTCAATGCCCTTTATCATGAAAATTAGCCAATCTTCCCAATTTTGGGTTTCTCTTACATTTTGTATGCACTTATAGTACTCGCCATTATTCTGATTGATGTATCTGGACAGATATAGTATAGGTGTATCTAGTAGCCCTTGTTGAATGAGGTACAAAATATCTACAATTCGTCCAGTTCTTCCATTTCCATCATAGAAAGGATGAATGCTTTCAAATTGGTGATGGATTATTGCCATTTTCACAAGAGGATCTAAATCTATATCATCAGAATCATTGATGAAACGTTCGAGAGCAGACATATATTTAAGTATGTCATCACTATTTTGAGGTGGTGTATAAACGCTTCTACCAGTACTTTGATTTATTAGCTTAGTTCCTGTTTGACTCCTGAAACCAGCATTATTATTGACTAGAATTTGTTGAATCTCTTTGATTGTTGATAAAGTAATCAATTGATGTTCTTGAATTTTTTGGAATCCGTAATTAATTGCATGGGCATATTGGTGAACTTCTTTGGCACTAATGGAAGTAAACTGTTGCGTTTTATAATTACTACTGTACATATCATCTTGTGTTGTAATGATATTTTCAATTTCTGAACTATCTTTTGCTTCTTGCAATGGTAAAGTACCTAGCAAAATTCCTTGGTTTGGCATTGTATTAACAAAACCCTTTAGTTCGCCTAGTGCTTGATGGGCTGAATTACATGCTTTTAAAACTTTGTTTGTCTCAATTCCTGATAATGAAAATAAATCAGGAATGCTGTATTGTCCTTCCATAAATCTCTCTACGATTAACCTTTATTTTTGATAATGAATGCTAATAATACACGTCAAATTTTGCGTTTTTTGACGAGTATTTCAATAATACACGTCAAATTTTGCGTTTTTTGACGAGTATTTTAATAATACACGTCAGATTTTGCGTTTTTTGACGAGCGTTTTTATAATACTCGTCAAATTTTACGTTTTATAATAATCGGGGCATAAAATATGCACAGCCAGACATTTAAATAAGTTTCGGTGGTTCTAGGATTCTTTGGAAAAGCTAAGGAAATACTTTTTTTCCTTAGCCTAAGTAGATACTCCGAATTAAATCACACCTAAAAATATTGTCAATTATTTTTATAGTTCTTATATAAAGCATAATTCTGCTCTTTAGTTAAAAGCGGTAAAGTATTATGTTATACTGGGCAACTAATTAAATTAAAAGTGGTCAATTATAGCCGATTACGCCCAAGCTTTCTAAGATTATTGATGAAAAAACGCGCTGCTGAAAGAAAAAGATGAACTGATTGACAAAAAAAATCAGGAGTTAGCTATACAGACTAAGGAAATACAAGAGCTGGAGCATACCACTGCAGCTTTGGCTGGATTGGCTATTTGCGCAAAAAAAGCCGAAGCGTTCTTCAGCAAGAAGCAGTCAGACATGGAAGATATTATCAAACTGAAGAACGCTTAATAATTATAAGTTCTATCGAGGATTTCTTGATATGCTTAGGCCATATAAATGGTCTGATATTCAGAAGCATATCCAGGATGATTCAACAAAGGCTGAATTTGTCTGTAATGGTCTATGGGGAATAGGTCATTTTTCTAAACTAAACTAATGAAATTTTAGTTCACATTATTTCAACTAAACATTTATTATCTTTTTAGAAAACATTTTAAACTCCCTTTTAATTACCTTTAAGTGTAGTTATTCAGACAATGCTTTATCAAACTATTTTTAGATGAATGAAATTTAAGTCATTATGGAGCCTCTGACGGTCGCATACCTTTTTCATAGAGTATGTTTATGAATTCAGGTTCGCCGGAAAAGCTGTAATCATAAAAATTGTACATACCTCACAATATTTATGTTATAAATATTATACCGGTTGTTATTTTCTAAATTAAAAAGTAAATTGTTATACGTAGAATATATAAAGAATAATTAATATATTGTAAATAGATTTTTGATTATATAGAAATATGGGATTTTTTATGAACAAATGGACCGAGGACCAGTTGAGCTTTTATGACAGCTACATTGAAATGCTTAACGAAAATCTGGAGATAACCGAATGCATGGAAAACATTGAAACCAACGTAAAAGGTTTTCTTGTAGTTGATAAGCTCGCCGGAGTTACCGAAGAGACGGTTGAAGCAGCTTTGGGTGAGGAAGGTAAAAACACAGTCGATAGTGATATGGTTCTTACACTCACTCTCTGCAAACTTGCAAATGAGTTTTTCGGAGAAAGACTTGATGCCTATATAGATTATCTTCAGGCTAATCCTGAGGCCGGAAATATTGGAGCAGAGGTATTTGTAAACCGCGTACAGGTGATAATCCGGGTGGTCAAGGATTACATTTCCAATACTTTTCTGTCAGCCTGTGAAAGATGCGGTTCATTTCTGGATGAGAAGAAAATTGAAGAGGCTAAGCTTCTGTTTACTGAGGCCATGCGTCAGGTTTCTCTCAGACTCGATGCAGGCTATGAGTTTTTCGTATATAAAAATATTGTGAGATCCGGTTACACCAGGTTCAGACAGGTGGAACCCTATTTAAGCAGTGAAATGAATAAGGCGGTTAATGATCTCACTGAATTGTATATTATGGAGGATAATCTTGATCGGGAGTATCTTTCCGGTACATTTTCAGTTCTGTGCTTTAAAGAACTGGCTGCTGCAATTGAACCTGTTGAATGGGACGGCACGATGTTTTCTCCGGAATATGATGAAGCCTGGCAGATTATGAGTAATGTCTTACATAATATTTATGTAACCATTTTCGATGCACTGGAAAGAGTTGAAGAGATGATTATTAAACAGAAGCTGCCGTCTGAATATTTCGGGAAGTTCAGAAGTGAATTCTATGAGATGGTTGCCTTATCTGGTCTCGGTGCCTGTCAGATAATTCTGAGGCAGCTGCGCATGCAGTCTAAGTCTCTAGGAAAGTATACCTTTTGGAAAAACGAGGATTAAATAATTTTTCAGTTTATACGGCCGACGTCTATTCACGGTTTATCTGACACCTTTGCAACAGAAGTTCTCTGAATAATGAGTGCGGAATTAATAAGGATGCAGGATTAAGTTAATAACGGGATCAGAGAAGGAATGTTATTCCTGCTGAGCCCGTTTTTTATTATTTTTTAAATTATTGCTCATTGTTGCATTTTCTTTAAGCAGACAATTATCGGCTATTCTAAATGATTTTAGTGTCTATCATAATTAAAAAATATTTAGTTTGACCGGCTTGTCATGTTGTTAGATTGAATTAATTTATATATGCGGAATGTAAATTGGTAAAATTTTTTTTGTATGTTCAATAAAGGTGCCGACATTGTTTTTATATGGTGCTTTTGTGCCCATAAACACGGCAAAATATACCGGATTTTAACTTTTATTATCACCAAAACAGGGAAAAGATCTTATTAATAGATTTCATGCATGTTCCTGATAGAATTTTGCCTGTTTTTGTAATATGCTATAGCTATGGACAAATAAAGTTTACTGATGTTGCGGAAGGCTTTTTTAGCATGATTTCTTTCGAAACGTCTAATTATAATATGGAGAAAATATGAGCTTTAATATTGAACGCAATAATAAAAAACGCGTTGTTATCATCGGCGGAGGTTTCGGTGGTCTGAAACTGGCACAGGGGCTTAAAAAGTCTAATTTTCAGGTTGTGCTGGTTGATAAGAATAATTATCATCAGTTCCCTCCTCTTATTTATCAGATTGCCACTGCCGGTTTAAATCCAAGCTCCATATCTTTTCCTTACCGTAAATTATTTGAAGATCGCAAGGATTATTACTTCCGCATGGCCGAGCTTATCGGTATTTATCCGGAGGATAATTTCATTCAGACCAGCATAGGTAAGATTGACTATGATTATCTGGTTCTTGCCAACGGTACAGTGACCAATTTTTTCAACAACAAGAACATCGAGGAATGGGCTATTCCGATGAAAACCGTTCCTGAAGCCATGGGACTTCGTAATACGCTTCTTGCAAGTTTTGAAAGATCCATTACCTGTTCCAATGAACAGGAGCGCGATGAGTTTCTGAATGTGGTTATTGTCGGCGGCGGTCCGTCAGGCGTGGAAATAGCCGGTGCTATTGCCGAGATGAAGCGCTATGTTCTACCGAAGGATTATCCTGACATGGATACCTCCCGTGTCCGTATTCATCTTATTCAGGGGGAGGGCAGACTGCTGTCAGGTATGTCCGAGGATTCATCCGCAAAGGCACTGGATTTTCTCCAGAAGATGAAGGTCGAAGTTAAACTGAACACCTTTGTTACTGACTATGTTGATCATAAGGTAAAAATGAATGACGGTACTGAGATAGGTACCAGAAATCTTATCTGGGTGGGCGGCGTTACCGCCAGCACAGTAGACGGAATTCCTGATGAATGCAAGGGCAGAGGAAGAAGAATTCTGGTTGACAGTCATAATCTGGTGAAGGGTTTTAAGAACATTTATGCCATCGGTGACGTCGCTCTGATGGATGGTGACGCCAATTATCCTAACGGTCATCCGCAGATGGCTCAGCCGGCCATTCAGCAGGGGGCTTTACTTGCAAAGAATCTTATCGCTATTGAAAAGAACAAGCCGCTGACTCCTTTTGCCTATAAGGACCTCGGATGTATGGCCACTATCGGTAAGAATAAGGCTGTTGCTGAAATAAAGGGCTTTAAATTTGCCGGATTTTTTGCCTGGATTCTCTGGATGGCGGTCCATCTGGTGTCAATTCTCGGTGTGAAGAACAAGTTCTTTGTGTTTATGGACTGGATTTGGAGCTATTTTACCTACGATCAGTCAAACAGAATGATTCTGCGTTCTACTCAGAGCAAGGTTATCAAGAATATTGAGGATACACTGCGTACTCTTCACGGAAATTACAGAACTCCGGCCGGAAACCAGGTTGAAAAGCAGAACGCCACTGCTGCTGAATCCGGTGATTCCTCAGCAGCGAAGAACTGATTACAGGATGCATAGCTGCATCTCATAATCAAACCGGATACCGGAGACAGAATCCCGGATCTCATTCAGACGGAAAACTTTAAGAAAAGAAGTTTTCCGTTTTTTGTTGGCTTGTATTGGGAAATTGTAATGTGAAGCATACCTGCCTGATGTCTGAACCAGAGAGCTTTTAATCCTCCATATTACGGTAATCATATAAGTAAGGTAATTTGCAAAGACATTCTATGTATGACTCCGTGAGGACTGGAGGTATGGCGGAGGATTTTGATATTGAGAATATTCTTTTAAAGATGACAGAAAAAGGAATTTTGTTTTTCTGCAGATTCCTGGTGAAAAAGAGTGCCAACAGGTGTTATTCCTGATAAATAATCCCTGAAAATAACCAAAATAAGATAATAATCAAGATGTTTGCATAAAAAACAATCAAAAAATGTAACTTTTTTGCGAGATCTGATATACCTCTTAATATGTGTTCCGGTATGGCACAATACATAGAACTAAGCTGTTTTTCTCTAGTTTTATTTCTATAAATTTAATAAGTTGCCTGTCGGTTTTTGTATAAATTAGTAAAATGTTCTAATAGACAGTTATATGATATGGATTTATAATTCTGTAAATTATCGGGATTTAGATAAAAAATTATTTTTATTTTGCGTTTTTTCACAGAAATAGCAAACAAATAAGAACAAAAATTATTGTTTTGTTAATGGGTTGTTAAATTTGTTTAAATGTTAAACGAAAAAACCTGAAAAAGCAAAATTAATTCCCATTTAGTAACACTTTTTCAATTCTAAACTTTTTTATCTGGCAATTTCTGATAAATTATGATTGAACTTAATCGGATTATCAGCATCGCAGTACGGCAGTGCTGGAGTGATATGTTATCCGGACGCTATCTGATTAGAACTTAAACACTTCTGATATATGTAATACGGAAATCCGCTGTTGATGAACTAATCATTCTGAAGGATGAAACTTTGACAGCTCAGGGGGTGAAGAGGGCTGATTTTAATCAGACTGAGGATGCTGCCGGTGATTTTATTATTCAGTTGCTGAATCCGGATAGAATAATAATGCAGGTACTCGGCTTTGTGCCGTTGTGTGATAAATGCTGTAGCGCAGTCGCCTGCAGGTGGCTGCGAAATGAGGAAAACTGATTGATTCTTGTCTCTATGCTCCTGTCTGATCACAGGGGGTACTCTTTTCTGCCGGTTAAGGATAACGGCGGATTTCCCGAACAACAGTTCCTGTAAGGGCATTTAATCAGGTTTATTTATTTTATTCTGATTGAAGTTAATCCGTTTAGCTTTTTTTATTTAAAACTGATTTTGATTTACTTGATTCCATGAAAGGATATAACTGCAGACTGATGAACCTGGAATTTTCTTAATTCTGCTCAGCTACAGTGTATAACAATGATTGTACCTGTAATTCATACCGGTTTTAATATTTGATGGAGTGATATTTATACTGACTGAAAGGTTATGACAGTCTGTTATTAATTCATTCATTTAAATTTTTTGATAGCTTATTTGTACAGTCTATATAGGTTCGAGATATGTCGGTTTTACGTTATCTGGTTATCTTTCTTCTAGCGTTGGTCATAACATTTGTAACCAATTTTATCGGCTTTGGTTTTACCGCACCGATTGAATTCACGTTTGATGTTAAGGCCAGATATGCCACTGATACTGCGATATATTATCGCGGTGATTCATATGAATCTTTCATTGACAGATATCGCGATTTCTATTTAGTGACTGTATCAGACAATTACACCAACGTGAGACTTCCTGCAAGCAACGTAACTGTTCTTAAGCAGCTGAAGTTTGAATTCGACGATACTAATGAAAGTGAACTCTGCTATCGTAATTTCCGTGTGATAGGGCGTACAGGTTCTCACGAGCTTTATCCGGAAAACTTTAAACTTGAAGGTTTTGAAGAAGTATACAGGGATGATGATGCAATCTGTTTCCGCATTCAGAAGAACATGTACGATGTTAATCACAGTCGTCCTTATTTCGAAACCAGTAATTTTCTGGAATACTCTGTCATTGATACCTTCAATAAATGGCAGATTCTGTATTTCCTCGGTGCCTTTGCCGGTCTGATGTTCCTGTGGAGTCTGGTTGACGGATACTTTGCAGGTAAGCATAAACGTATTGTTTTAACCGAACTTATAGCTTTTGTTCTTTTCCTCAGCATTATTGAATTTGTGGTGCTGTTCTGTCTGAACGAGGTAATGAGAGCATATGTTCTTCATGATTCAGCTCTGATGCTGGTGCTCTGCGGTATTATTCTCGGTAAGTTCGCTGCTAATTTCTACAAGTTCATAGTTACTTACCGTTATGCCCTGTTCTCATTACTGCTGCTGGTACTGATGATGATGGTTCGCTACTGCGTATTCCGCAATGATGTGGGTATAGTGTACCGCAGTGAGTTCATGGGTTATATACATATTGTTAAGCAGGACTTCCCGTTTGATGTGGCTATCGTACTGCTGTTCTCAGCCGGTATCTATACTTCATCAAAATTCCTTAAAGGGCTGTTTACTCTGTTTGCCTCAGGTTTCGGTGCACTGATGTTCCTTGACTACATCATGAACACTGAAAAGTCTGATCGTCTGATTTTCTCTAGAATTACAGCAAATACCTTCAGTCATCAGAGTCTGAGTGAAATACCTGATGCAGTCAGCCACTACGTTTCAACCGGTCAGGGTGTTCTTACCTGTGCGGTTCTTACAACAATGCTGGTACTGTCATTCTACGTATTTACCTGCGCCCGCTACAGATTCTCATTTGTAAGATTCTGTGCGTATATTGTGATTCTGCTTGCCTCTCTCGGTGTTTACTTTGCCAATATCGGTACAAGCAGTGTGTTCGATAACAAGTTCTATAATATGGTCGATGTCAACAGAGGTATAGAGAATCTTGATTTCAGCAGGGTAAGTGCATCCTCCGATGAAGTTATAAAATTGCGTAACGGCAAAGGCTATAACTGCAACGTGGTTGTACTGGTGGTTGAATCATTATCAAGCTTTGCAAGTAAGCTTTATGATGAAAAGCTGGATCTTACTCCGAATATTGACCGCATTGCCCAGCAGAACATCTGGTTCAAGAATTCATATGCTTCAGGCTATGATGCCGATGTGGCTAACTATGCGCTGTTAACTAAGCATCCGTTCCTCCATAACGGTACTCACGTGTCAGATCCTGAGCTTTATAAGTATACTGTGCCTCGTGATTTCAAGAAGGCAGGCTACAGAACCATTATAATGTACTCATCCAAACCATCCAGAGCTCAGAGAACCCAGTTTGATGAAGCTGGTTTTGATGAACTGTTTGACTATATGCATCCTGATTATCCTAATACCACTCCTCGTTATGAAAGAGGATCTCTGGATGATAAGGTGCTTTTGAAGACTGCTGCAGACAATATCCGCTTCTGGATGGATAACAAGTACAACAAGCGTAATTTCTTCGTGGAAATTCTGACTTCTTCAGGCATGCCTCCATATGTTGTTCCGGTTGAAAAGCGAGTTGACCCTACCAAGGTTGAATATGATTTATTCACTGTAACCAAGTTTACTGATGAGGCTATAGGTGATTTTGTGGCAGAACTGGAAAAGATGAATTTCTTCTCCAACGGTATTCTGGTTATTACCGGTAACCGTCGTGCACCGGTTACCCTGTCTAAGAGAGAATATGACCTCTACGGCAGTATCGGTATCACCAGAGTTCCGCTGATTCTTATTGATAAGAAGCAGAAGCCAAGAATGTATGATAATGATATTTCTACAATTTCCATCGGTGAAATGATTGAGTATCTTGCTTTGAACAAGTATGAATCCAGCACTATGCATGTTAATCCGCTGATTGATAACAGTAATGAAATAATTATTTATCAGCAGCTTTCTCCAAGAAATACCATTCTGTTAAAGAACGGTGATACATATGGTGAGTTTGTAATTGACGGTAACAGGTCAAGAATTAACGGCAACCTGAGAAACAGCGATGAAATATACACCAATATTCTTGCATTCCTCAGTCACAAGGAGTTCCTCCGTCCGGCAATAAGCTATGATGAAAACTATAGCTACAGTAATCGTCATGACTATACCTCCTTTGACAGTGACTTTGATTTGCCGAAAGGAGCAGCTGCATTCTCTCCGGAAGATCATTATGCTGACAAGAAAGTTAAAGTTAATGACGAAAGTGATGAAATTGAGCTTGGAACCATCATTTCAAAAAACATTGATTATGAAAATACCAGAAAGTTAAAAGGAAGGAAGTAGTTCCGTTATATTCCGGTATGTAAACTGAATATCTGTTTAAGAGTTTTCCAAAAAACATGGAAAACTCTTTTTTTTATCTGTTTGTCTGTCTGAATGTGTAGCGTCTTTAAGAAGATTCGGCATGATACTTAAAAGCATCATGATGTCAGTTTTAAATTCACCTGAAGAGGACGGTTAATGTATTCTGTATAAACATGGTTTTAATTTGTGTATATGGAATTCCTGCCCGGTAAGCCTTAATTTAATAAAAATTCAGACGATACCGGTATCCTAAGCCACGTTTCTTTTATTAAAAATCCATAAAAACGTTTTATCTGATTCTTTCAATCCGCCATTGTTCAGAAATGCTATCAGTTAATTTAATAATGTCTTATACTATATGTATATTCTGTTCAGACTGTCAGATTTTTTGTTATTTTTTTGAAATACAGTTTTTTTTATTATTGACGTTTCAGTAGTGAGCAAAAATGATCCATAAAAAGAAAAGTATGTTATATGAATTCTGCTGGTTTCCTCTGGTGAAATTTTTTTATTTCGTCAGGTCGATTCTGGCATATACATGGAAGCACACCCAGTTAAGTCACTACGTAGTGGTGATTTTTGCTATGGTTATTCAGTCTTTTATGTATGTTTCAACTGATTTTCCTATTGTATTTATTGCTGTACTCCTTCTGATTGGAACAATAATCGTCAGTCTGATAACCTCTCTTATCATTGATGGTCTGGATATGATTAAGTACTCATGGGGCCAGATTAAAGATAAGTATGAGGAGGATGTATGGAGATACGAGCATGGCGGAGCTGACGAACACATGCATCATGAGGATTTATCAAGAGAGAATGAACCGGATGTTGTAATGTTCCGCCTGGCCGGATATCTAGCCGCCACTCGCGGTACTCTTGCTTCAACCTGTGTTCCTCTGGTTGAGAAGTATATTTCCATCATTAATGAAAACAAAAAGTCTCTGTATTTCAAAGCTTTTTACGAAGGTATTAAGCCGAATTTTGTGCCAGAAGGTCAGTTATCAGTATTTAAGCAGAGAACATCTGATAACGTTGATTTCAGACTGAAGCTTGTTGATCTGCTGGTTATGGTCAGTTATGCAGATAACGATATTAAAAAGAAAGAGTATCAGTTTATTAAGCGTGTTGCTTCAGAGCTGTCTGTTAACCGTAAGGAATTAAACGAGATTCTGTCAAAGAGAACCGACGGACATTATGGTATCAGTTATTCCAGCAGTGAAAAAACCAGAAATGAGCTTTACGAGGAAAACAGAATTTATTCTGCTTCCATGGAATTCTTTACCTTTACTATTATGGGGTATATTGCTGCAGCTGATGGAAAAATCAGCGATGAAGAAATGGATTATTTTTTAAGTTTTATTAAAGAGCTGGATCTGAATGAAGAAAATGAATACATCAAGTATTTCTATGTAGGTACATCCATAAGATATAATCCAAAGCGGGATTTAACCATTTTTAAGGACAGATTCCGTAAAAATGTAATTAAATGCCGTGAACTGCTGGAAAAGGTTATCGATATGGCTTTTTCAGATGAAGATATCAGTGCTGCGGAATATAAAAGGCTCCTGAATGTTGTCGGGTATCTTGATGTACCGGAAAGAACTCTTCAGTCTATGATTTATGAACGGACAGGAGGAAAATTCGGGAAGAAACCTGGAGAAAGCAAACTGGCCGGTATAATAGGTACAGATGAGAATCCTGTAAGCAGTAAGGAATTCTATCAAGATCATACAGTAAGAAAATAACAGTCATTTCTCACTGTTTCTAACTGTTATATTTTTGAAGTCCGCCTGAAACGGCGGATTTTTTGTTTCTATTGAATGGTGCTTATGTACCGTTTTCTGACTTAACCCAATCTAATTATTTCTGTTAATGTCATTCATTTATCGTTGATTCAATAAATATAAGTCATACCAGAAATATAAGTATTTGCGAACTATCTTCTTCTCTTTTTTGAGTTAGAGTCTCTGTAAGTAAGAGCTATTAGCTAAAGGACTGACTGTGCCGTGTTTTGATTTTTTTATGGAGGGGAAGCCTCTGCAACCTGAGGCTAATCATGTTTACATGACAATGCCTTTAACAAGTTTCAATCCCTCTGTCGAGGGGAAGCCTCTGCAACCATCCAACTGATCCTACCAAGGACATTGGTTGGGTGAAGTTTCAATCCCTCTGTCGAGGGGAAGCCTCTGCAACCGTTAGACTGTTC
>OMYE01000075.1:12149-12714 GCA_900315145.1 uncultured Pseudomonadota bacterium
CCTCTGTCGAGGGGATGCCTCTGCAACGCTGGTAAGGCCAAGAATGGCACATACTACGCCTACGGGTTTCAATCCCTCTGTCGAGGGGATGCCTCTGCAACTGAGTGTTACCCTGATTACAACTCATGGTCTAATGGAAGTTTCAATCCCTCTGTCGAGGGGAAGCCTCTGCAACCACGTTACTTCTTCGGCGTACCTACCGCTAGCATCAGGTTTCAATCCCTCTGTCGAGGGGAAGCCTCTGCAACAACTCTTCCTATCACATGGAATCCAAAGTATCAGGGGAAGTTTCAATCCCTCTGTCGAGGGGAAGCCTCTGCAACTCTCGTACAGGCACGAGACGCAGCGGTGTCTGGCTGTTTCAATCCCTCTGTCGAGGGGAAGCCTCTGCAACATTAATAAAGCTCACAATTACGGTAGCTATGGCGATAGTTTCAATCCCTCTGTCGAGGGGAAGCCTCTGCAACCATGAAAGATGTTTTCATTATTGGGATGAAAAAGACGGTTTCAATCCCTCTGTCGAGGGGAAGCCTCTGCAACCATACGTCGTTGCCACTACGGTGTC
>OMYE01000078.1 GCA_900315145.1 uncultured Pseudomonadota bacterium
AAAAGAATGCTCTGCGGTGAAAAAACCGGAAGTCTTATTTAGTACCTTGTCAGGTACGTGATATGCTGTCTGTTTTCCGATGAGGTGGATAAGAAAGCACCTTCAATCGGTATCAGGAATAGATTGTGTAAGTGATGTCTGCGTTCAACGACTATTCGTAACAGTATAGCAATGGCTTTATGCGCATGTAATTCAAATACGTTAAGTGTGGAACCGGTTATTGACGAAAAAATCGGTGTGCGCTCGGCTATGTGGTTAGACATTGCTAAATATACAAATGCCATGAAATAACCATTTCCTGAATTCCTTCACCGTAACGTTATGTTTCACCATTCCGCTTATTACATAATTATTATTGCCTATTCTTTCGTGTGTTATAATCGCGATGTCTTCTGAATCATATTTATGCCTGAACGGTGCTATTTCGGCAGCCTCCGGAGATTATTCTCTGTCCGTATGTCATTCCTGGTTATGCTCCCGCATCATTATGTGACAGGATTATGATTACAGAATAATGTTTTTTTTCGGCTTAATCCCGCCGGAGTTTCTTTTTAAGTAAATACGGGTGGTACATGTCTGACTCAACTATAATCAATAAAGATATCAGTAAGGGATCATTTTTTTCCAACAAGCTTAAAACAGTCATAAGAACTCAGAAAAATGACGAACTTGCTGTTCTTGCCATGAATGAGGTGATAAATCAGCGTTACAAGGTAATCGGTCTTATCAGTGTGAATTCCGGTGAAGCGGATATATACAAGGTTACTGATCTCACTGCCCGTGATGAAATGCCGCTGGTATTAAAAATCTACCGCAGACGTGATGCGGTGAAACAGGAGATTCTGGATCTTCTGGCCACTCTCGACAGTCCCTACATAGCCTCTTTATTAGATACCGGGGAGTTCTCCGGCTACAACTATACTGTCATGCCTTTCTACTCAAGAGGAAGTCTCGCCTCATATATTGAAAAAGGCGAGATATTCAAGGTGTCCGATGTCAGAACAATGATTCTTCCGTCGGTGATGGAGGGGCTGAAGGTTATTCATGATGCCGGGATAATTCATAAGGATTTGAAACCAGGCAATATGATGGTATCCGATGACGGCAGTCATATCGTCCTTATCGATTTCGGTATCAGCTCCGTTACCGAAGGCAACACCATGGTGGTGACCCATACAGGTAAATCACCATTCTATTCAGCTCCTGAAACAGTAACCGGCCTCTACTGGACCGGTTCAGATTATTATTCCCTCGGTATTTCACTCTATGAAATTGTCACCGGGGTGACTCCTTATCAGAATGCCGGTATTGAGGATATAGCCCGTTTCGCTCAGGCCCAGAAAATACCTTATCCTGATGATTTTGATGCGGATTTAAAGGATTTGATTGACGGTCTGACCTACAAGGATATCTCCTTCAGAAATGATTTACAGAATCCGAACAGAAGATGGGGATATGAAGAAATTAAAAAGTGGCTGAACGGAATCAGACAGCCGGTTCCCGGAACAACAGGTATAAAAACATCAGAGAAAACGGATGTGCCTTATATTTTTAAAGGGCAGAAGTACTTTTCGGATATGGATTATGCCAAAGCACTGCTTGAATCCTGGGATGATGGTAAAAAGGAGCTTTTCCGCGGCTTTATGTTCAAACAGTTTGAATTTAAAGGGAATACCAGAGCTGCAGAAATAGCCAGAGCAGCTGAGGAAAGTTTTTTCAGCAGGCATGTTGATGATGACGTGCTTTTTCTGGAAACGGTATATAAATTCTCTCCGGGAATCAGAGATGTATACTGGAAAAGCCATCATTTTGCCGATCTGAAGGATTTTGCCTCCAGAGTGCTGGATGAAATGTACAGAACCGGTGCCCCTGATGAACATGAAATGTACGTAACCGGAGGAACAGGTGTAGATGAAAAGGATGCTCAGGATGAAGAGAAGCCGCATGAACTCGCCGGTATTTTAGCCAGAATGAATCTGCAGGAGGTACTGCAGCTCCTGGCGATGAATCAGGAAAACCCGGATGAAATTCTGTCGATAATCAGGGAAGCCCAGTCGGAAGACTTTTTTGATCAGGATACCTTTGCTGAAAGATTCTGCCGGTCCCTGACAGGCAGAGATGATTTTTCTGTAGATGGAGAGTATTTTTCTTCTCTGGCGGATTTTAATGCTTTTCTTGAAAAATTGCACAAGGATGATCTGTACGGTTATGTTAATTACTGCAGGGAACACGTTGCAGAACTGGAACAGTTAAGCATAAAGTTTATCTCGTCTAAGAATGCCGAATTTACAAAGAACCTGCCGTTTCTTCTTTCTGACAGTGAAAAGGATTCACGCTCCTTTATCCGTTTCGGAGACTATGTTTTCTGGAGTGCTGAAGAGGCTGTTAAGTACTGTTCGATACTTAAAGACAAAGTTAAAGAGCAGGAGATTACCGTTAATATATGCAATGCTGAAGTGAAAGAGCTTTATGAAAAATATGTTACCGGTCGATGTAAATTAGAAAAGGCCAAAGAAGCTCTGAATGAAAGAAGGGAAGCCATCTTACGCTTCGGAAGTGAATACTCAGAGAGTCTTACCAAAAGCTCCTTTAAGTGGCGGGATAATCTCAGAAAAGCCCAGGGAGTGGCAGCAGTTGTCAGCATGTTAAGAAGAGAGACAGAAGATAATGAAGGTAATGAAGGTAATGAAGGTAGTATCAGTATCGGCAGTTCTCTTTTTTTCGGCAGGTATATGCAGATAAATTCCTCTCTGAAGACACCTGTGGAATGGCTGGTACTGGATGTAATCGGTAACAGGGCTCTGCTGTTATCTAAATACTGTCTTGATGCTCAGCCGTTTGATGCTAAAGGAGCAAACGGGCTTAGATGGCTGGGAAGTCACATCAATACCTGGCTCAACAGTTATTTTATTCAAGAGGCCTTCAGCGAGAAGGAAAAGGAAAAAATCCTGCCTTATTCCGGATTTATCAACTATAAGCTGTTTCTCCTGAGTAAAGAACAGTTTGATAATTATGTCGACACCGGAAGATTAAGGTTAATAGCTGCTGAACCGACAGATTATGCAGTGTCAAAAGGTGCCGTGTTAATTGAGCATAACAATGGAGCTGTTTCCGGTGATACCACTGATAAAATGTGCAGGTGGTGGCTGCGTACCCTGACTTTTAGTAACAGTATGCCGGTAGCTTACAGCGTGGGTAATTCAAAACAGGTCAGTGAGGAATTTATTTTTAATGAGAGAATGGGTGTGCGGGTAGCCATGTGGATAGACATTACCAGATAGACTTTGCCAAAAAGTGAACAGTTCCTGCAAAAAAAGTCCCTGCTGAACAGTATTGGGGCAAGGATGGCGGATGTCGGCAGAATAGTTACAAAAAAGGGTAAAACATGGTACAAACTACCGCTACGGAACCGGATTTATTGTATTCAGGCGGTTTGGTAGGTAATAAAACACTTCCAAATACAAATAATACCGCTTTTAAGGTGAAAGACCTGATTGACCGGAGATACCGGGTCAAGGAAATCATTGATGCAGATTCCGGAAATGCTGAAATATACAGAGTTACTGATGTTAATGACGGGATAGTCCGGATGTTAAAAATATATCCGGAGAGTGATGCTTTATCCTTATCCTCAGTGGAAAAGGCCTCATCAGTGAAAAGCTCACCGGTTGCTCCGGTTCTGGCATACGGCAGCGTCGACGGACGTATTTATACCGTGATGCCCTTTTATGTCAAAGGAAGTCTCGCCGCATATATTCAGCAGGGGGTGACCTTTTCAGCAGAGGAGATAAGAGAGTTTATTCTTCCTTCTCTGATTGCAGGATTGAAGAGTATTCATGATGCCGGCTTTTTTCATAAGGGCTTATGTCCTGCGGTTATGATGGTTGCCGATGATGAAAGTAACATTGTTCTTTCAGGCTTTGATATGGCGGCTGACAGGGCATCCTGCAGTCCGGATATTTATACCGCTCCGGAGTCTTTTACCGGGTTCTATCATAAAAGCTCTGATTACTACTCTCTGGGTGTTTCTCTTTATGAACTTCATACCGGTAGAAAGCCTGATTTCTCCGGATCGTCTGATGACGGCCGGATCGCAGGTGCCGGCGTTTTATCCTTCCAGGACGGCTTTGATGCGGAACTTAAAAATCTTGTGTCAGGGCTTACTTTCAGAAATCCCGGCCTTGGAAATGACGGTGATACTCCTCACAAAAGATGGGAATATGCCGAGGTCATGAACTGGCTTAGGGGAATTCCGCAGTCGCTACCTCAGTACCAGACCGAAAAAACCGGCAGACCGTTAATTTTTGCCGGAAAAAATTTTACCTCGGAAAATGATTACATAGAAGAGCTTCTTAAGTCATGGGAGGAAGGCAAAAAGGAACTGTGGAGCGGAAATCCGGCCAGGGAATTCGCCTCTTGGAATAATCAGCCGGCCTCAATACTCTGCCGTCACGCGGAACTCCTCTATAAGGATAACCCCGGTGATGCTGATGTCATATTCTTTACAACGATGTACAGTATTGCGGAACACCTCAAAAAGCTGTACTGGAAAGGGCTGGTGTATGACGGCGTTACGGAGCTTGCCGCAAGTGTCCGTGATGTGCTAATCCAAAATGGCCGGGAAAGTGATGAAATAAGACTGGCGGCATTATTCTCCCGTATAACCGGTAATATTTCCGATTATTATTTCCGGCATCAGAGTGCTGAAGACAGGATAAAATGGCAGATCCAGAGACAGAGTATTGCAACATATCTCAGGAATAATCATGTTTCTTCAGATATCGAGGTTGCCGCTCTGCTGGTAAAAAGCATTCAGCCTAAAGAGGATTTCAGGATAGAAGGGCGGTATTTTGAAAATACTGCAGACTTCTGTTATTACATGAGAACCATGTATCACCATGATATTACAAGCTACCATGATTTCTGTGTCCGTCATACCGGGGATCTCAGACGGCTGGTAGCGATGCTGCCTCAAGCTGCAGCCGATTTCCTTATGCATCATATTCCGGCGGTGCTGGATGACAGGGAGAGAGAGGCCCGGTCTCTGGTTTTCTGCGGAGATTATGTCTTTAACGATTTTGATGAGGCGTTGCGTTATTGCAGGGAACTTCTCTCCCGGAGCAGTGATGAACTTAAAAATAATCCCGAGAAAGAGACTGTAGAACGTATCGTTACCCGAAGAAATGATTTTTTTAAGGCTTTTTACAGTAAATACTGGATACAGATATTGGCTATTGAAGCATTCAGAAAAGAAACAGCAGACATTGAGAGAATTACCGGTCTCACTCTAATGCTTATTAAAGGAAAACTGTCGGTAGGGGAATGTATTATTTTCGGACAGTACAGAAAAACTTCAGCTACAGAACCGGAGCCGGTTGAATGGCTGATTATTGATGCTGACAAAGAAAACAGCAGGTATCTTCTGATTTCAAGATATGGCCTTGAAGTTGCTGTATATGATGAAAAAACGGAAAAATGGCGGGAATCATATCTCAGAAAATGGCTGAACAGCAGTTTTCTGGAAACAGTTTTTTCTGAGAATATCAGAAAATACATAGCTCCGGTAACCATTGATAATGAATTCGACACCAGTACAGAAGATAGGATATTTATATTGAGCAGCAGGGAGGTCAGCCGGTATTTCCCTGACATGGATTCGCGAAGATGCAGCGCTACTCTTTACGCCGGCACACATGGTGCTTTTCAGGTGGGGGGATGCAGTCCATGGTGGACCCGCAGCAGGGGATACAGTTATTCAAGCGTAATCTGTATTGCTCCTGATGGTGCATTTTTAAGCTCAGGTGTCTACCTGGAGGATCGTATTGTGCGTCCTGCTTTATGGCTTGAAATGAATAAATCTTAAAATATATCCACATGACCGCGGGCAGTGACTGCTGCCGGCAAAAGGATTTTTCAGCAGACATTGAGAAGGGGATCGGACAATGTTAAGCTCTAGGGCTTTACTGTAACCCGAAAACAGCAGTTCTAAGTTTTAAGCTCCGGGACCCAGACTGAAAAACACCAAAACAAATAAACGCAAATTTTATTCAATCACAGCTGTTCTTTATTATTCGCATTTCGCATTATTACCGCAACAGGATATAAATCCCGGTTATAAAGTGTATTTAAGAAAAGCTGTTCACTCTTTCTGTTTAAAACTTTTTTATACTAACTTTTTTTCTGCAGATAATCCTGAAATTTTTTTTCTGTGAATATCATTTTGATTTATGTCACTTATTTTGAAGAGATGCCGGTTTCTATCCCTTGATTTGTAAGATGATTCTGTTTTGATTTATGTTATATAAAATTTATAACAGTTATATTTTGATTTCTTTCCGGCTCCCGTATTGACATGTAAATTTTTTAATAAAAATATTGATTTTGATCATACTGAAAAAAATAGCTGGGAATAAAAAACAGAAAAATGTGATTTTTAACGTCTGATTCTGAATAATACGCATACACTGGTCGATATTTGTACAGTTATCTAAAAAATCATAAAAATTTTTTCGAATTGTATACGATGTTTTGTTGCTTTTTAAAAATATCTGAAAACGTTATCATTTAACAAAAAAATGGAAATCCCTGTTAAATTTTATGCGGTATATTGTAAAACAAAGGTTGTTGAAATGTTTTAAATTGTGATCGATTTAAAATTATTGAAAACGTTTTATGTTATCATGCCGTCAGTGAAATTTATAAAAAAACATTAAATATGCTTAATATAAATTTCACTTTATTCAATATAATTAAAAGATAATTAACATTTAGAATAAAAACTATAATAAAAACTATAATAAAAAATAATAGTGAAGAAAAATTTGTGAAATAGTGAAAACCAGGGGATTTACCCGACTCTTCATGAGTTAATAACTATAATTTTTCAAAGGAATAATGAATAATGAATTGTAAGAATTCAAACAGACTTAAGCTGCTGTCCCTCTCCATTCTGTCAGTCATCGGGGCATCCATGCTAGAGACCGCCAGTGCCAGCTCCTATGAAGGTGAAATGGTTATCGTTCATCCTTTCCAGTGGACCTATAACAATATCGCCAAGGAATGTACGGAATATTTAGGCCCTGCCGGTTTTGACGGCGTGCAGATTTCCCAGCCGGCTGAACATATCAACCGTTCAGATGTATGGTGGGCCATCTATCAGCCTATTAACTTCTATAATTACACCACTATGGCGGGTAATGAAACTGAATTAAGGGAAATGATTAAAACCTGTAACAATGCCGGCGTTAAAGTATTCGCTGATGCAGTGTTAAACCAGAGGGGCAGCGGTTCAGGAACCGGTATCGGCGGCAGCTATTATTCCAAGTTTAATTATGCCGACGGTTTTAACTCCGGGGATTTCCATTCAGACTGCGCTATTTCAACCTATTCAGACGCTTATCAGGTTCGTAACTGTGCTCTGAGCGGTATGCCTGATACGGCAACAGACAGAGACGGCACCCGTGAAAAGCTCGCCTATTATCTTGCCAACCTGATGAGCATGGGTATTCACGGTTTCAGAATTGATGCCGCCAAGCACATGGGGTATAACGATATAGACGCTATTCTTTCCAAGACAGCCAATATCGCCGGCAAGCGTCCTCCGGCATATCTCGAGGTTATCGGGGCATACGGTGAAGCCGCCGATATCCAGCCGGATAAATATACCTATATCAATAATGCAGTAGTCACCGATTTCGGTTATGTTGAACAGATGAAGAACGCGTTCGGTAACCGCAACTACTGGAATGCTTTTGATCTCTATACAAGTCTTGGTGAAAATGCCGAAGTATTTGTAAACAATCATGATAACGAGGCATTGCGCTGTTCTGCGGGAACCTGTTCTATGAGTACCCAGAACAACCCTGACTACCATCTTGCTCAGTCCTGGCTTGCCGTATGGCCGGTAGGTACTGTAAGACAGGTGTACTCAGGCTATGCTTTCTCTCTACATGATACCGGCGGTCCGTTAGGGGCTCCAAGATGTGAAGGTGGCTGGCTGTGTCAGCACCGTGTACCTTTTGTTCTGAACGCTCCTAGATTTGCCAGAGCAACCAGAGGTGCTGCCGTAACCACCAAGGGTTATGATGACGGTATCCTGTGGTTCAACAAGGGTGATAAGGGCTTTTATGCCATGAATACCACCGGTTCAGCAGTAACCAAGACCTTCAAAGTGGCAATGGCCAACGGTAATTACTGTGATATTCTCGGAACCTCCGATCCCCTGAATTCCCCGTGCGGTCAGGATGTTTATGTAAACAACGGTTCCGTGACTCTTACTATTCCGGCTAAATCAGCCATGGCTATCTGTACCGACGGGCAGTGGTGCGGCGGTGTTGATCCATGTGAAAGTGATCCTAACGGCAGCAGATGTCTCTGTAAAGGTCAGGAAACCGATGCAAACGGGATGTGTCTGAACTACTGTGAGACCAATCCTTCAGATCCGGAATGCGAATGTGTACTGAACCCTGGCAGTGAGCAGTGTCAGAATCCAATCAATAATACCAAAACCAACCTGTGCTATGCCGGTACCTCCAATTCCTGGAAGTTCGACAAAATGACTTACAGCAAGAAGACAGGTTACTGGTCGGTTAACGTAAACCTGGACGGTTCCAGCAAGCAGAGATTCAAGGTGGCTGAAAACTGTTCCTGGAACGGTCCGGTTTACGGTTCTTCAGGTACTGCCGGAAAACTTGCTGTAAACAGCTCAACCACAGGCGATGAATATACCTCATTAAGCGGCAGCTATGTCCTGATGATTAAGGA
>OMYE01000072.1 GCA_900315145.1 uncultured Pseudomonadota bacterium
CATCTGTAGTTCTTTTACCTGTCTTTGAAGCTTTACAATTTCATCAGAACTTACAGAACAGTCAGATGCTTCTTCTTTATTTTTCCTTAAATCGTCTGCATTTTTGTTCATCAATAGATTCTGTCCTTTTGATTTGCTTTTTCTTATGCTGCAATCCAAATACTCCATCATTAAGATGTCTTCTTCTCCATGAATAAATTATAGCACGTGAAACACCTTCATCAATTGCAACATCGCGAATATTTTTTGTATCTTCAAAACATCGTTTTAGAATCTCAAGCTTGCGTTCAGCAGAGTAACCTTCATGATTCATTTTTACCTTAAGATGGCGTTTCCTAACACCTACTGGTTCGATATTAGGAAACTTACCTCCTGTTGCTTCTCTTTGGTTGATCCATTCATACAGAGTATGAACAGACGGATATCCTAATTGTCTAACGGTTGGAACAATTTTTTTTATTTTGTCATAAAGCTCTAAAGCTGCTGTTGGTGTCCAGGATATTGTCCGCATCCCCCTCCTCTAATTAAGCAATTAGCTTTAAGGCAACATAGATTTTTCTAATTTAGTTAAACAGATGTCATAAAAGTGGCATAAACTGTAGTAATATGTTATTCATGATATAAAGGCGGTGCCGGTTACGGACAGAACCTGCGGTATGCTTCCTTATTCGATAATTTAATGTTATTTCTCCCCGGTGCCGGGGCGGTAACCCCGGTTTTCTGCCGGAATCACGGAAAGAGTAATGAATTTATTTAACGGAATAGCCGACAGCATCGGCAGAGGCATCAATCTGATGCTTGATCAGGAAATCAGAATAGGAGTAACCGGTCTTTCACGGGGCGGTAAAACTGCACTGATTACTTCGCTGGTAAACATGATTTCCTCATTCGGTGACGTCGGAACGATCGAAAGACTTCCGAGATTCAGTGCCTATGAAAGTAAAAAAATATCCTATGGCGGGGTGGCCAGACCCAGAGACCTCAGGGTAAAGGCTTTTCCCTATCAGCAGGCTTATGCAGATCTTACCTCGGAGCCTCCGGTATGGCCGGAGCCAACTTCGGGAATCAGTGAAATAAGACTTGAGCTTCGCTATAAAAATGATGATTTCCTTTCGTTATCAGATACCAAACATCTTTACATCGACATCTGGGATTACCCCGGAGAGTGGCTCATGGATCTGATGCTGCTGAAGATGGATTATGAGGAATTCAGTGACCAGATAAAGAAAAGAGTGAGTGCCATTCAGAACGTAACCGGAGCCGGTGAATGGGTGAAGGCCGGAGCCTGTCTCAAAGGGGACGGACCGGTAAACGAAAATGATCTCCATCAGGTTGTTTCTCTTTACACTTCATGGCTTAAAGAGTGTAAAAAACAGGGTTTTGCCATGATTGTTCCAGGCCGGTTTGTTCTCCCCGGTGATCTGGAGGGGGCTCCTATTCTTGAATTTGTTCCGTGGGTCTGGGATAAGCCGGAGGTGCACAAATCAGACAGTCTCTACGAGACCTTGAAGGAGCGTTATCATGCCTACCGGGAAAAGGTGGTAAAAAAATTCTACAACAACTGTTTCTCCAGACTGGACCGGCAGATAATTCTCATAGACTGTCTGAAAGCCCTGATGGGCGGCAGGGAAACCTTCATGGATATCAATGATACCTTTGACGTGCTTCTGGAAAACTTCAGTTACGGAAGCAGTAATCTTCTGTCGAGACTTTTTTCTCCGAAGATAGACAAGGTTATATTTGCGGCCACCAAGGCGGATACCATTACCATTGATCAGCATGAGAATCTGCTGAATCTTCTGCGTTCCATGGTGAAACAGGCTTCAGCAAGAGTCCGGGCGGACGGTTCGAACTGTGAATTCATGATTCTTTCTGCTATCAGAGCCTCCCGCTGTCTTTATGCCGAGCACGAGGGCAGACAGGTGCAGGTGCTGGCGACCGACTATCCTGAGGAACCGGCGTTTTTCCCTGGAAGTGTGCCGGCAAAATGGTCCCGTGAAGGTATGGAATTCTTTCAGCAGTATTTCAGAATGAAGGATTTCAGACCGCCGAAACTGAATTTCGGGGACCCTGTACCGCATATAAATATTGATGCTTTATTGAATTATCTATTGAAAGACAAACTGTAATAAGAATATGAAACAAGGATTTGAAATAGCACCGAAATCAGAACTCAGGGATATGGTTACCGGAGAAAAAACCGGTATTGCCGGCGGTTCTGAAAGTGATGCTTCTGCCGGAACCAACCGTGCTCCGGAAACAGCGGTAAAGGAAAAAAAGGAGTCTGTGGAGACCTCTGCAGCAGAAGACATGCTTAAGGGATTTACCCTGAACGTGGAATCAGGAAAACTTATGGAGGTGCGTCAGACTGATGAAGTGGCGGCAAAATCCATGACTATGGAGCTTGAAGCAGATGATGAGGCGGAGGTTCCTCCGGTTCGTTTCTGGTCCAGTCCGGTACTATGGATTATGCTTCTGGTTCTCTGCTTCGGCGGTCTGCAGACCTATAGTGTTATCAGCAGTGCTTTTGCCTCCGGATCGGTTACCGGTATATTCTGGAGTGTGGCGTTTCTGATTGTTTTTGTGCTGGCTCTGGTAAGTATTTACCGGGAATTCAGTACGGTGCTGCTTTTTAAGCAGATTGATATTCATCGTAGGGAGGTGGCGGAGGCATGTGACAGCGGCTCTTTTTCCGAAGCTGTGAAAATATGCCGGGAGCTTGCCAGGGATTCCAAAGCTGTGGAAAAGAAAGGCTGGGAGAGCTTTAATAAAAGACTTGCGCCTCATCTCTCCCCGCGGGATGTTTTTGATCTTTATGAACACCTGATTCTTGCAGAACAGGATGAGAAGGCCAAAAGAATTATTGTTAAAAGATCCCGGGAGAACGGGGTGGTTGTGGCTCTGAGTCCGGTGGCATGGCTTGATATGGTGCTTACTCTGGCCAGATCTCTCAGAATGATAAGAGAGATTTCCGAAGTCTACGGACTGAGCACCGGTCTCTGGGGGAGAATGCAGCTGTACAGAAGAGTAATCCGTAATCTGGTGCTTATCGGTATGACGGATCTGGCAACCGATGCGGTGATTGATGTCATGGGGGCCGGAGTGGCCGGAAAACTGAGTGCATCTCTCGGACAGGGTGTGGCTGCCGGAATTTATTCAACTAGACTGGGCTACATGACCATGAAGGCGGTAAGACCTCTTGGCATCAGCCCGAAGGTGATAACTCTCGGTGAACTCCGCAGGGAACTGGTGTCAGACGGAAAAATCTGTGACCTCCTGAAACAGGAGAAGTCAGGTGATAAAACCTCCGGGAAATAGTCCGGTACTGCCTGAATAATAAACGTGACACAGAGCCGGTTATAAGGAATTATGTCTGACTGTTTTCATCTAATTCCAAAATTAAGTTGATTGTACCTTGTCTTAATAGTACAATTAGCTCTAATGAAAAAGCGGATGATTATCCCTCCGGGATATTCGAACTTTCTGCAGGCTTGCGCGGGCAGGACGGTTATCCGTATAAAACCTCCGTTTGGTGAAGCGGTTGTTTTTTTTCTGACAATTTATGATCGAGAAAGCTCCGGTCACAAACAGTCCGGAGCTTTTTTTATATATATAATTTCTGATAATAGTTGATTATCAGCAGGCTGACAGACCTGCCGGTGCGGAGTTTTCAGCTGAATACCGGTTCTTAACAGAGAACAGGTGACAGCTTTCGGATAACTGTGTTTTTTGAAAAAACACTGGATCTCCGGGGAAATCCGGGGGAAGGCCTGAATTAATTGTGATAAAAAAATAGGAGTCATTTTTTGGCAACAATAGAACAAAGAGTATCAGAACTGGTAATCCCGGTACTCGAAGAAAAAGACATGAAACTCTGGGGTGTGAGACTCATTAATAATCCTAAGCGTACCACTCTGCAGATTTTTATTGATAAGGAAGGCGGCGTAACCATTGATGACTGTAGTGAGGTCTCTCTTGAATTAAACAGCATCATGGACGTGGCGGATATTTTTAATCATCCGTACTTCCTTGAAGTGTCTTCTCCGGGGCTGGATCGTTTTCTGTTTACTTTTGAGCAGGTCTGTTCATATATCGGCAGTGAAATGAACGTTGAAGTGAGCATGCCGATAGCTAACCGCCGCCGTTTCAGAGGTGTTCTGGAAAAGGTAGACGGTGACATCATGTGCTTAAGAGTGGATGGTGAGCTGTTCGAAATTGCCTATCCTAACGTTGCCAGGGTGCAGCTTATACCGGTAATCTAGTTTTAGCCGGTAACCTCCGGTTCCGCAGGCTGTGCAGCTATCGGTCCGGGAGGAAAACAAAGAATGTACTTCACCGGCGTGACTTCGGTTTTCTGAAGAAAAAAAACCGGGAACCAGCATAGAGCAGAAATAGCGGTATTTAATAACGCGGGTGAAAAAAGTTTTTGAATTTAGATAGATATTTTAGGAAATAGTAAGATGTCAAAAGAAATATTAGCAATTGTTGATACTGTTTCAAATGAAAAGCAGATTGATCGTGATAAGGTCTTCAATGCTCTTGAAGGTGCTCTGGCTATAGCTATCAAAAAGAAGTTTGATAATCTTGAACCGGACATCAAGGTGGAAATCGATCGCAAGACCGGTGACTACTCAGTTTTAAGACGCTATCTTATTGTTGACACTGACGGTCCTCTTGCTAATCCGACCAGGGAAATTTCTCTCGAGGCAGCCAAGCTTGATGATGAAAACGCAGTTGCCGGTGATTATGTCTGCGACATGATTGATGACAATGTTTCTCTGAATATTCTTGATGATCGTATTACCGCTACAACCGTAAAGCAGGTTCTGCAGCAGAAGATTCGTGAAGCTGAACGTCAGCAGGTTATTGATGAGTTTATCGGCAGTGTTGGTAAGCTGGTTATCGGTATTGTAAAGCATGCGTCAAGAAACGAGGTTACTCTGGATCTCGGTAACGGTGCCATTGCAGTTATGCGCCGTCAGAATATGCTTTCCCGCGACCTTTTCCGTCCATCAGACCGTGTAAGAGGTATCCTGCTGCCGATTAAGACTGACGGCAAGGGACCTCAGCTTGAAGTCAGCCGCACCAGCAATGATTTCCTCAAGGAGCTTTTAACCACTGAAGTACCTGAAATCGGTGAAGGTCAGCTGGAGATTGTTAATGTGGTACGTGACCCTGGTTTCAGAGCCAAGGTGGCTATCAGAGCCAAAGACCGCCGCATTGACCCTAAGGGCGCCTGTATCGGTATGAAGGGTTCAAGAATTAAGAACGTTTCCAATGAATTATGTCAGGAAAACATCGATATTATTATTTACGATGAAGATATTTCAAAGTATGTAATCAATGCCATGGAACCTGCAGAAGTTAAGCAGGCCATTATCGACAAGGATAAGAAGCAGGTTCTTATCGGTGTTGAAAATGATGAGAAGAAGTACGCCAAGGCAATCGGTTCAAACGGTCAGAACGTACGTCTCGCCTCAGCTCTTATAGGTGACGGCTGGCATATTAATGTTATGACAGTTGATGATCTGGAAAATAAGCAGAATGAAGAAAAGGCATCACTTGTAAGCACCTTCGGTGATATTCTGAATATCGACTCAGATTTTGCTCAGGCTCTTATTGATGCAAGATTCGATACCATCGAACTGGTGGCCTTCTCTGATCCTAAGGATATTTTAAATGATGTTGAAGGTCTTGATGATGAACTCGTTGCTGAACTTCAGAAGGTTGCGAGAGAGGCTTTAAAGAACATCCAGACTCCTTCCGGAAGACAGGTGGATGCTTCACTCATCAATCTTGACGGTCTTGACAATGCCGATGTCAGAGCTCTGGCTTCAAGAGAAATCGCATCACTTGAAGAGCTTGCCGAATGTGCAACAGATGATTTGGTTGACCTTCCTGAATTCGACAGAGAAAAGGCTTCCTCTCTCATTATGAAAGCCAGAAACATCGCCTGGAATCTTGATGAGATGAACAAATAATCAACCGGTACTGTCCGGCGGAGAGGATGCCGGACAGAAGAACACCGGATGGCTCCGGTAAATGAGCCCGGCAGGAGATCCATAAATATGGGCGTCAGCCGGAGCCCGTAAAAGTTTAAATATTGGAATTAAGTGATAAAAATTTATGACTGAAGAAAAAAATAAAGACGAAGGAAAGAAATTGACCCGTCTTAGCCGTAACAAGACTAATACAGGTAAAAATAAATTAAATACCAGTTCTTCTGAAATCGTTGTTAAGCGTACTGCACCTTCAGAAGCTGAAGTGCACAAGAGAGAAGAGGAAGAAAGAAGAAAGGAAGCTGAAGCCCTCCGCAAGGCTGAAGAGGAAAGATTAAAGAAGCAGGCTGAACAGGAGCTTAAAAAACAGCAGGCAGAAGAAGCCCGTCGTAAGGCTGCTGAAGCTGCAAAGAAGACTCAGTCTGCTGACAACTCTGCTGAAAAGGAAGCAAAGAAAAAGAAAGAAGCTGAATCACTGGAACTCCGCAGAGCCCAGGAACAGGAAGCTCTCCGCAAGATTGAGGAAGAAAGCCGCCGCGCTGCCGAAGCAGCCGCCCGCGAGGTTGAAGAAAACCAGAAGCGCTGGGATGAGGAAGATGCTGCCCGTCAGGCCATGGAAAATGATTTTGATGATGATTCAACCTCACGTTATGTAAAGGAAGCTGAAGAAGAGCAGGACAGAGAGGAAGAAAACCGCAACCGCCGCAGCAAGTCTGCAGGCGGCAAGATGCGTTCAGCCAAGGGTGCCCGTATCGAAGAGGAACATGATGACAAGATGTCCTCCAAGAAGAACGCCAAGCACCAGAAGAAATTCAAGGGCAGTGCTAAGCTCAATCAGCAGATGCATGCATTCAACAAGCCTGTTGCTCCGGTCAGCCGCGATATCGTAATCGGTGAAACCATCACAGTTGCTGAACTGGCTCAGAAGATGGCGGTTAAGGCTTCAGAAGTTATCAAGTCATTCATGAAGCTTGGTGAAATGGTAACCATCAACCAGGTTATCGATCAGGAATCAGCTACTCTGGTTGCTGAAGAAATGGGTCACAAGGTTGTTGTCCGCAAGGAAAACGAACTCGAAGAACAGGTTCTTAGCGATCGTGATGTTAATGCTTCAGCTGAACCTCGTGCTCCTGTAGTTACCATCATGGGTCACGTAGACCATGGTAAGACCTCTCTGCTTGACTACATCCGTAAGACCAAGGTTGCCTCAGGTGAAGCCGGCGGTATTACCCAGCACATCGGTGCATACCATGTTCAGACCAATAAGGGTGAAACCATTACCTTCCTGGATACTCCGGGCCATGCCGCGTTTACCGCAATGCGTGCCCGCGGTGCTGCCGCTACCGATATCGTAGTTCTGGTTGTAGCAGCTGATGACGGTGTAATGCCTCAGACTATCGAAGCTATTCAGCATGCCAAGGCCGGTAATGTGCCTATCGTTGTCGCTATCAACAAGATTGATAAGCCAGCTGCCGATCCTACCCGTGTTATTAATGAACTTCTCCGTCACGGCATCGTTTCTGAAGAAATGGGCGGTGATACCCAGTTCGTTAAGGTATCTGCAAAGACCGGTCAGGGTATTGATGAACTTCTTGAAGCTATCATTCTTCAGGCTGAAGTTCTTGAACTCAAGGCTGTTTATGACGGTATGGCATCAGGCGTGGTTATTGAATCACGTCTTGATAAGGGCCGTGGTCCTGTAGCCTCTGTTCTGATTAAGCAGGGTACACTTCATGTAGGTGATATCGTTCTCTGCGGTCTGGAATATGGTAAGGTTCGTGCCATGAAGGATGAACTCGGCCGTAATGTTGAATCAGCCGGTCCGTCAATTCCGGTGGAAATCCTCGGTTTAAGCGGCGTACCTGTAGCAGGTGATGAAGCTACCGTAGTTAGAGATGAAAAGAAGGCCCGTGAAGTTGCCAATTACCGTCAGGGTAAATTCAGAGAAATCAAGATTGCCCGTCAGCGTAAGGCTAAACTTGACAATATGTTCAAGGAAGGAGCAGCTTCAGAACTCAGTATCGTGCTTAAGGCCGACGTACAGGGTTCTGTTGAAGCCATCACCGATTCTCTGGTCAAGCTGTCAACTGATGAGGTTAAGGTTAATATCATCTACGGTGCCGTAGGCGGTATTACTGAAACTGATGCTACACTGGCTGCTGCTTCATCAGCAATTATTATCGGCTTCAATGTCCGTGCCGACAACTCAGCCAGAAAGATTATTGAATCCAACAGTATCGACGTTCGCTACTACAGCGTTATCTACGATCTGATTGATGAAGTTAAGCAGGCCATGAGCGGTCTTCTCGGTTCTGAAATCAAGCAGCAGATCATCGGTATGGCTGAAGTACGTCAGGTGTTCAAGCATCCTAAGTTCGGTCAGATTGCCGGATGTATGGTTACTGAAGGTCTTATCAAGCGTTCAGCTCCAATCCGCGTACTGCGTGACAACGTGGTAATCTTTGAAGGTGAGCTTGATTCATTACGTCGCTTCAAGGATGACGTAAGTGAAGTTACCAACGGCTTCGAATGCGGTATCGGCGTGAAGAACTACAACGACGTTCGTGAAGGCGACCAGATCGAAGTATTTGAAAATATCGAAATCAAGCGTACTCTTGATTAGTTTCCTGCAGGTGCGGTCTGCATGCGGACCGCATATGCATGAGAAACGTTTTATTTAGGAGATATCTGTCTTAATGGCAAGAGAATTTAGTCGTGCAGACCGGGTGGCGCAGCAGATGATGCGGGAAATCGCAGTACTGCTTCAGAGGGAGTTTAAAGATCCCAGAGTAAAAATGGCCACTGTAAGTGATGTCAGAGTTTCAGGGGATCTGTCCTATGCCAAGGTTTATATAACCCTGCTTAACAATGATGAGGCTCAGATTAAGGAAGCAATCAAGGTACTCAACAGAGCAAAGGGATTTTTCAGAGGACATATCGGCAGACTGATGAAGCTCCGTATCGTTCCGGAAATAGCCTTCTACTATGATAAGTCTTTAGATACCGGTATGAAGCTTTCCAATCTCATTACTTCTACTATCGCTCATGACAAGGCTCTGAGTGAGGAGTTCGGCGGTGATGAGGCTGTAAATGAAGCTGACGGTTCTGATGAGGCATCAGAGGACAAAGAGTAGTCGCTCCGGGCTGATTATTTAGTTAAAAAAATCTATAATCCTAAACACTTGTTCTAAAACATATGTTTAGGACTTATAAGACCGAATTCTGAATAAAAGAATTCGGTCTTATTATTTCTTCTCTCAGTCAGGATCTTATCCTGTTCGTCCAAATACTCTTTATTTTCTTTTGGTCTGATTTCTTGAGATTATTGAGTATTTTTATCACAATATAATTAAGGTAAGGCCTTTTTTATAGGAGTTGATATGTCTATATCTATCAGATTAAACAAAGTTGATACTGATCTTATTAAGTCATATGCATCTATGCGTGGAATGACTGTATCAGAACTGGTTCGTAAAATTGTCATGGATCATATTGAAGAGGAATTCGGCTTGAAAGAATATGAAAAGGCTTATGCTGAATATAGGAATAATCCGGTTACCTATACTCTTGATGAAGTCGTTAAAGACCTGGATTTAGCATGAGTAATGCAGTTCTTTTTACTAAAATAGCTAAAACCTGTTTCCGCGGTTAAACATTATAAAAAATTACGGAAGTATAGATATACCAAAGGTTTGCCACTATTTACAGTACCGTAATTTTATAGTTCACAATCATGCTTTATCAAAGTATTCTGGTTGGCGTATCTATTCTGCAGAGAGGTTCATGGTTCTGATTTTGAATGCCTTTCTCAATATTTCCATTGTTGAGGCATTATATGACATAATTTCCGCGGTTCAGGTTCCCCGTTTAGAAAACGGGGAGAATAATGGAACTGCGGTGACCGGTGTTAGATGATGGTGATGTTTTCCGGATCAATATCAATCATGTATGTTTTCTTTTTCTGGTCGTAGCGGAGAAGGTAGAAATCGGCTATGTAATTTCTATTAACTTTTTCTTTGATTTGTTCGTTTACATCTCCTTTGGCATTTGACCATAAATCATGCTGTGCCTTTAAAAAATTGATATTCAGAAAATTGCCGTCTTCTCTTTCTACAAAAGGATGTGTCTGATCAAAACTGCGCCCATCTGCCACATCTAATAAAAAAGCTTTAGATTTACCAAGTAACGTGTTTATTTCTGAATTAAGAGTGTGTATCCAATTCGGTCTGGATATGTGCTGGACTTTTTCATATCTAGGGTTTTTGAGAGTCTTTTCTACTTCTTTATCTAGGAGTTCATCCAAAATATCTGAAAATTCCTTTTCTCCGTATTCAAATGTTGCTGGATTACTTCTGTAGGCATCATTATAAACCGTGCTGTATTTGAAGAGTTCAATCAACAGCATATAGGCATTTCTAAAGTTTTTAATGGTGAATGTAGTACCGGGTATATTAAAAGATTCCGCCTGCATCATTTTACTTATGATCAGGTGATATACAGCAAAAAGACGAGGATCCAGAGTTACGGAATATCTGTTATCCGGAGTAATCATGTGAAGTGTTCTGCTACCGGTATCAATTTCCAGTTTAAGATCCTTTTTGCTAATTGTCAGGGAGTTGTTTATTTC
>OMYE01000033.1 GCA_900315145.1 uncultured Pseudomonadota bacterium
ATCACTGTTCCTGCTGACACCTCAGAGGATGATATCAAGGCTCAGGCCTTAGCTGATGAAAGCGTCCGTAAGTTTACAGACGGCAAGGAATTAAAGAAGGTTATATACATCAAGGGTAAGCTTCTTAACATCGTAGCTGTTTAAATACCGGATTTAAGCTGAATCACTAAAAAGGGGGAAAATTCCCCCTTTTTTTTCACACCGACGAATGTGCCGGTCTGCATTCGGCAGTTCAAAACAAAAATGCGAATTTAATCAATTCATGATATAGCACTTCAGTTCTACAAAAAATCAAAAATAGTCTATAATGCACATAGTTTTGAATAATCACTATAAGCTTTAAACTTAGACACAGTTCTCCATGCTCAGAGGTCAACAAGGACGTCGTTATTTATGAAAAACTCTTTACTCCTAACCATTTTCTCCCTGTCCCTGCTGACAGGCTGCGGTTTTCGTAGGCGACAATAATGACATTTTCTACAAGGAGATTGACAGGAATCTGACTCTTAAGGGAGTTCACATCACCGAAGGAGGTACTGATCTTAACAGCCATCTTGACGGGGATACTCCGGTATTAAGCTGCAGTCCGTTAAAATCAGAATCAAAGGCTCTGTCTGTTTCAAGTGATTCACAGGTACTCGAATATAGTTATCTCAACAGTATCGCCTGTATTCTCTATATCAAGGGAAAAAAGCCTTATGCCATGAACAACCGCATGGACAGATCATATCTTAACAAGCTCGGTGCCACTCTGGCACAGAATACTGAGGAAAACGTAATCAGATCCGAGGCTGCCGCAATTATGGCCGACCAGATAATCTTCAGAATACAGCATGCCGGGCTGGAACCGCAGAAAACAGATAGCGAAGGTCAGGAGGAAAACAGTAATAACAGTGTAACCGTTATTTTCAATCCGACCGGCGGTACCACCGCAGATGAACAGACTGAAGTATACACAATTGAAAATGCCGAGGAGCTCAAGCATCTTGAAGAACTGAAAAAAGAAAACATCTCCGGAGTCGAGAACAGACATTAATCCCGCAGCCGGTTTTTTTCTCCCCCTCCGTCCGGTTCAGAAATAAATAATCAGAAAAACAAAAGGTAACTCATTGTGAAAATAAACTCCTATGAACTTGAAGGCAAATTAAAACAGCAGCTGGATGCTGTTTATGTTTTCAGCGGCAATGATCCCTTCTGGCTGAACGAGGCTACGGCCACCGTTCAGAAATACGCGCAAAAGGCCGGATTTGACAAGTCCTGTACCCACTGCTTTTCTGATGAGGAGCTTAACCTCGAGGACCTGATTGAAACCATGACCAGCCCCGGTCTCTTTGCCGACCGGGTACTGGTAATCATAAAAATAACCGACTTCCGCAATAAAACCAAAAGCATTCTTGAAGCCTGCATAGCCTCCCTGAATCCAAGTCTTCTCCTTATTATTCAGACTCCAAGGCTCTCTCAGGCGGAGCTAAAGAAAAACACTCAGCTCACTGCTCTCGCTAACAGCGGCATTATTTCATTCTTCTACGATCCGACCCAGAAGCAGATCTTCGATTTTCTCAGGAATAAAGCTGCCGGATACGGCCTTAATCTCAATAACGGCGCCATTGCGATTCTCTTCAGCGCCTACGAGGGAAACCTGGACGGCATGTGTCAGGTAATCCAGAAAATGGAGCTGTGCGGCATTAAGGGACAGGTCAACGAGGAAATGATGCGGGAGCATATCTCCGCTGCAACCAGTTTCTCAGTTTTTGATTATGTTGAAGCCATGATTGATCCGGCCACACCGGTCGCCCGCCGTATCCAGATTATGGAGGTGCTTCTCGCCAACGGCAGCACCATTTTCGATTTAATCAGCAGAACCGCCTCCGTGCTCAATACTCTTCACGAAATGCGCAGTATCCTGGACAGTGTCGGCAATCTCAATGAATATTTTGCAGGCCACAGGCTGTTAAAAAGCTATACCGCCAAAAGACCGATGTATTTTAATGCTGCAAATAACAACAGCATAAGTGAACTGCATCATCTCATTGAACTGCTCAACAAGGCAGACTTTCTGGCCAGAAACTTTCAGGATGAAGAGGCACTGATGATACTGAAGGAAATCGCCATTACCCTTTCAGCCAAAAATCTGAGGTTATACCCGAATGACGATGAATAAGCAGGTATGCAGACTGGGAATACTGGGAGGATCCTTTGATCCCGTACACACCGGACATATTAATCTTGCCAGAGCGGCAGCCGACATACTTAATCTCGATACAGTTCTCTTAGAACCGAACCGTATCCCCTACTACAAAAAGAATGCTGCAGCTTCCGATGAACACAGATTCGCCATGGTGAATCTTGCCGCCGGTCTTGATGCCAGATTCAAAGCAGGTGATCTGGAACTGAAATCCGACAGGTATCTTTCCACAGCGGAGGTTCTGACTATTCTCAGAGAACAGTACCCGGATACAGCCGTCTATTTTTTAATGGGTATGGATTCCTTCCTCTATCTCGATACCTGGAGAAATTACGAGACTATTATGACCAAAGCTCACGTCGCCGTGTGCCGCCGTCCCGGATATACCCTTGACCTGCAGAAAATCAGCGCACCTCTTCTAAAGCTTTATAAAGAGCATAATACAGATTACCGGGAACTTGTTCTGTCAGCAGAACTCTCCGGAGGACTCTGCTTTATTGACACTCCGGAATTTGACATAAGCTCAACCGAACTGCGGCAGGCCGTCTGCAACAGACCGGATATTGCGGAAAAATACATTCCGGCGGAGGTACTCGGCTACATCAGGGTGCACGGACTGTACGGTGCTGACTGAAGGCTCTGTAGATATCACCTGAAGTTCCGGACATTCCGGATATCCACTGCTTTTTACCTGTCTCCTCAAAAAAATGCCCGGATACATACAAAAAAGATAAATAAATAATCAGCAGTAAACCATTATTCATGTTATCATTGCTCGAAAAAAGTCATCTTATTATATAGATGATTTTTTTATGATTTTTTCAGAAATATATATTTTTTAACTCCGCCTGACAGTCAAATTCAGACAGCTGAATAATTCCGTCGGGTGATCGTAATCATACTGTTAAGGACAGCAAGTTGGAAAACGAAAAGATTATTGAAAACATCACTAGCGCCATTGACGACATCAAGGGACGCGACGTAACCGTTATTGACGTTCGCGGCAATTCAGATGTTACCGATTACTATATGATCTGCACCGGTACCTCCAGCCGTCATACCTCAGCCATTGCTGAAAAGGTTAACGAATCTCTGCGCAGAAACGGCATCAGAACCTATGGTATTGAGGGTGACAGCACCGGAGAATGGGTACTGCTCGATGCAGGTTCGGTAATTTTACATATTATGGTACCTCAGGCCCGTGAAGCCTATCAGCTCGAGAAGCTTTATACCTTCTAGAAAAACCGCGATTTATGCATGCCCGGTTCCAAAGGCATGTGCCGTTATATAAGAAAGACTGTTTCAGTCAGTCCCGGAACAGGTTTACGGACAACGCTGTGCCGGAACGGTCTTCCGGACTCACAGTCTTTACCAGAGAGCAGGAATTTATATTGTGAAGATATATCTGATAGCAGTCGGCACCAAGATGCCGGCTTTTGTAAATATGGGTTTTGAGGAATATGCCAAACGTTTTCCCCGTGAAGTATCACTCGAACTTGTTGAAATTCCTGCCGGAAAGCGTACCAAGAATTCTGACATTGAAAAAATAGTCAATCACGAGGGCGAGCTTATGCTGGCCGCTGTTCCTAAAGGAGCCATGATTGTCACCATGGATATTCCGGGAAAGATGCACAACACCCATCAGCTTGCGGATGAACTGAACCGCTGGAAGAGCAGCGGCCGTGATGTAGCCCTGCTGGTAGGAGGTCCTGAGGGACTTTCAGACGCCTGCAAAAAAGCGGCTGAAGCCAGCTGGTCCCTGTCTCCTCTGACCCTGCCTCATCCTATCGTGAGAATTGTTATTGCGGAAAGTCTCTACCGTGCATGGAGCATAACGGCCAATCATCCGTACCACCGTGAATAACCTCAACACCATATATTTCCGCCTGCCGGAATACGGACTGTGGCAAATGAAAAGCCGTTCCGTGCCGCCGGCCGCAAAGTGAACGAGAGCAAGCAGTCGAGAGAGCAAGTAGTTAGATGAACCATATATTTAATGAACACTACAGAAGAAAGAATAACAGCTCCGCTGAGAACAGCATTTTCAACAGCAGAATAAAATTTGCCGTTTTTATAATGATGCTGACTCTGGGGATATTACTGCTGAATCTTTATTACCTGCAGGTCAAGGAATATGACAGCTATCATACCCGTTCCAATCAGAACCGCATAAAAATAGTTCCTCTTGATCCTCCCAGAGGTCTTATTTACGATCGCAACCACTATATTCTGGCGGACAACCGCCCCCTCTTCAGTCTGGAGATAATTCCGGAAAGCAGCAAGGATTTACGCAAGGACATCAACAGCCTGAACGAACTGCTGAAACTTGAACTCGAAGAGGAGGAGATAGACAACATCATCAAACTCACCCGCTATAAGCGCAAATTCCTCTCCACCATGATTGCCGAAAATCTCAGTGAAGAACAGGTAGCCATTTTCGCCATCAACCAGTACCGTTTTCCGGGAGCCTTCATTGAAGCCAACCTGAAACGCTACTACCCTCTCGGTGAGACCATGACCCATGCCCTCGGCTATGTTGCCCGTATCAACACGGACGATCTGAAAAAACTGAGTGAGGACGGAAAATCCGATAACTATGCAGCCTCCAACGACATCGGTAAACAGGGTATCGAAAAATATTATGAGGATCTGCTGCACGGTATCAGCGGCTACAAGAAGGTTGAGGTTGACTCCATCGGGCGTATTCAGCGCACCCTTTATCAGGAATCCCCGAAGCCCGGGCTGGATTTAACACTGAGCATAGATATCCGTCTGCAGCTTAAAGCAGAACAGCTTCTTAAAGGAAAGCGCGGCGGTATAGTTATGCTTAATCCGAAAAACGGTGAGGTATATGCCTTCGTATCCTCTCCGAGTTATGATCCCAACCCGTTTGTCAGAGGCATAAAAAACAAAGAATATCAGGCTCTGCTGAATAATCCCAACAAACCGCTCATCAACCGAGTCACCCAGGGGGGATATGCTCCTGCCTCCACAGTAAAACCGCTATTAGCCGTTATGGGACTTGAGGAGGATCTTATCACCCCGCATTCAAGATTTTTCGGGGCGGCATATTTCCAGCTGCCGGGCTCAACACATAAATTCCGTGACTGGCGGCGCGGAGGACACGGCTTTATGGATCTGTCACGCGCCATTGAAATATCAGCAGACACCTATTTCTACGATCTCGCCTACCGTGCCGGTATAGACCGTATTCATCAGTACATGTCAAAATTCGGCATGGGCAAGAGCTCGGGCATCGATATTTACGAGGAATCTCTCGGCAACCTTCCGTCCAAAGCCTGGAAGAAACGGCGCTACAAGCATGACTGGGTACCCGGTGACACCATTTCCATAGGTATCGGTCAGGGATATTGGACAACCACACTGATTCAGCTGGCAAGAGCACATGCCATTCTTTCCCAGAACGGCACCAATGTGGTTCCGCACATTCTGTTGAAAGCCCATGACTCCACCAGAAACACTCCGGATTTCATTATTCTGCCGCGCAGTGACAAGGCCATAACTGTAAAGGATGCCAAGTACTTCAGCTATGCCAGAGAGGGGATGTGCAAGGTTATAAACGGCTCTGAAGGTACCGGACGCAAAGCTTTCGCCGGCACAGCCTACACAGCCTGCGGTAAATCAGGAACAGCCCAGGTGGTCAGCATCAAACAGGATGCCCGCTATAATGCTGCCGCCTTAAAGGAGGAGCATCGTGACAACGCCCTGTTTGTAGCCTTTGCCCCGAAGGAGAATCCGGAGGTTCTGGTTGCGGTCATAGCTGAAAATATCGGCGGTGGCAGTAAACAGGCGGCTCCTATAGTCAGAGCCATGATTGACGACTATTTCAAATACCAGAGTCAGCCGGTGCCGACTGAACTGGAACTTGATGAATTTATCAAAACCATGAAGGAAAGTTTTGAACAGGAAGCCCCGGAGACCAAATCATAATGGAAAAGAAGTATACCGATAACAACTACTACGGCTTCAAAAAGAAAAGAACTCTGAGTCAGAAGATTCATATTGACTTTCCGCTGCTCGGCGGTCTGCTTCTTGCTCTCGGACTCAGTCTTATTGTGCTTTACAGCGCCTCAGGCCAGCATTATCAGATGATCCTCAAGCAGATTATCCATACCGCTCTGAGTTTCGGAATAATGATTGTCATCGCCCAGTTCAATGTAAAATTTTTTGAAAGATGGTGTCCGGTTATTTTTCTTTTCTGCATTATCATGCTTCTCGGAGTTACCTTTTTCGGAGAAATCAGTAAAGGAGCCCGGCGCTGGCTGAATCTGGGAATCATGCGTATACAGCCGTCGGAGTTTCTCAAGATAGCCATGCCTATAACCATTGCCGCGGTCATCTCAAGAAACGGGATTCCCCCTAAATTTCCGAGAATCGCCACGGCGGTTATGCTGGTAGCCATTCCTTCAGCTCTAATCGCCAAGCAGCCCGATCTCGGGACCGCCATACTGGTAGCCACCACAGGATGCATTGCCATTTTTTTAGGAGGAATCAGCTGGTGGTACATTATATCCTGCATAGTCATCGCCATCCCGATTCTGCCGGTCTTATGGCACTATGTACTGCACGAATACCAGAAGCAGCGTGTTCTCACCTTCTTAAATCCGGAGTCTGATCCGCTCGGTTCCGGATATAATATCATCCAGTCCAAGATAGCCATAGGTTCCGGAGGTGTATACGGCAAGGGGTGGCTGCACGGAACACAGTCACAGCTGGACTTTCTGCCGGAGCATCATACCGACTTCATCTTTGCCGTATTCAGTGAGGAATTCGGGATGATGGGCTTTTTTGTCCTGATGCTGATTTACATGTATATCATCTTCAGGTGCCTGTACATTGCCTCCAGAGCCAAACGTGTTTATGAAAAAATTCTGGCAGGAACCCTGTCTCTCACCTTCTTCTTCTATATTTTCGTAAATATCGGCATGGTCAGCGGCATCCTGCCGGTTGTAGGAGTACCTCTCCCTCTCATAAGCTACGGAGGTACCTCCATGGTGACTCTGTGTGCGGGATTCGGACTTATTATGTCAATCCATACCCACAGAAACACCAATTAAATCAGCCGCTGACGGCAGAAATATAAAATAAGACGAAGTTATGAAAAAGCCAAAAACTCCTGCTGCGTCATATTCGGGAAGGATATTACTCAAACGGCTGCTGGCTGTTTTTTTTATAATATCCTCCGGAATCTGTCATGCTTCGCTTCTCAGCACATCATCAGGCAGTGCTGACAGTACAGGGACTGCCGGTCAGGCAGCAGAAGGACATGATGAACAGCATACTGACAACAGTCAGGAGTCCCGGAACGGTGGAGATATAAATCACAGGCTTAAATACCGGAATGTTGATTTTGCCGAGAGAGAACGTATCATCGATACCAGTCTTCAGAATCTTCCGGTCGGCAGTGAACTTACAGAATCAGACTACCGTTACCTGCCGGCATACTTCCGCAAAAAATGGGAGGCTCTGCTTCATTACGAACAAGGATCCAGCATCATACTGAACCGGTGGTTCTTTTTAAGTCCGGAGGGCGGTTACAATCCGGAAAAGGAACTGGAGGCCACCCTTGAATTTTTCAGGAGAAGTCCTGATGATTCCTGTTACTTTCCGGCAAGGTACTATCTTATCTACCATAAACTCCCTGAAACCGGGAGATGTGCCGATCTCCGGGAATACCTCTACAATATCTCCATAGATGACGTTTCCGTTGTTCTGGCATCAGAGGATAAAAGCAGCGTTGTCTCCTCCATGGGGCATCTTTCCATTGCCTTTTCCGGTCACAACCGTGAAGGCAGTACTGTCAAACACGGCATTACCTTTTTAGGATATGTTCAGGAAATGAATGATTTTGCCTCAGAGATCAGCGGCTATTACATTTTAGAGCCGTTCGACCGTCTCCGGAAAAGATATAACGAGGAGGAGCACCGCTCACTGAGGGAGTATCATCTCAACCTCACGGAAACTGAAAAATTCTGGCTTTATCTTCATATTATTGAACTGAAGGATCAAAACCTCACCTATTCATTTACATCCAACAACTGTGCCAACGGCACCAGATCACTTATGACGGTGATGAATCAGGATTTTTACAATAACAGTGAGCACAGCTATGTCACCCCTTTTGACTACGTAAAATTTATCAAAAAGTCACCTAAATACTCGGGAGAGACAGACTATCTCACTGCAGTGGACAGCTTTTATAACGAAAGAAATCTGCTGAAATCACCTGATGAAATGCCTCCTATATCCACAGTAACCGGAGGCTATACCTTTTCTTCACTTTTAGGAAACGGCGGTTATTTCAGCTTAAGTCCCTTTTCCAGAAAAATAACCGGGGATATCAGAGACTACTATTTTCTGCATAATTTTGAAGTGCTTAATCTGAAAGCCAGAGTATACCGGGACAGTTTTATCATCGATAATATCACCTACATTGACTCCTATTCCCTGCCGGATATTTTAAGTCCGGATTTTCTGTCACCGGGTATGTCCCTGTCCCTTCACGGCAAAGTCAACACGGAGCATACCTCACTCTATCCGGATGTAGCCGGGATCATGGGCACATCAATACTGTCCCCGGATACAGGGCTGAGTCTGTTTTATAAATTGAAAACCGGACTTTATATCCCGCATGACGGCCTTAACACTTATCTTATAAACAGTGCCGGCAGTTATTTTATTAACCGCCGTATCGGCAGAATCTCGCTTGCGTACGACTATGTCTGGTCAAACCGTTCAGAGTACCGCGGATATGACTACGCCTTCACTGGAGGATACTCCAAAGAATTATCCGATAATCTGGTTTTAGAGGCTGAATTCGACTATTACCACCTGAAAAGAAGAAAGGACTATACCATAGACAGACGTACCGTCTCCGGAAAAGCCGGCAGCCGTGCCATGTATGAGATATCTGCAGGGATTAACTGGAGATTCTAATCATCTCTTGAATCCTCCGGCGTAATATTCCGGAAAAAGAGCCGTACCGGAAGTACAAACATCTATCCTTACGTTAACTTCAAGAAAAAAGCACGGTCCCCTCCGGACGCAGCAGTCCGCAGGTTCTGCCTCTTAAAAATCCGTGTTTTCTTCATAAGACGGACACTGTTTTAATGTAGATTTTAAAGGTGATGGTGACTATAATAAAAAACCGCCCCCGATGTTGAAAAAAAGCAATGGACCGTCGCTGCAGAAAAATATATTTCCCCGGCCGGAAAACAGAATGGAACCCGTTTACCGGAGACTTTTTTCAGGAAGAAAAAGCAGTAGCTGAAATATCCTGCTGATAATGGATTTTTCTGCACAAAATATTGTCATATTTATTGATAAGCTTTGATTTTTGCTTAATTTTTTGTTTTTATAAACGTTAATATTTTTTTGTGTTATAAATTCAGTATAAAGCATTTCAGATTTACCGGACGTAATGATAATCCCATATGTTATGCTTTCTTAAAAAACGGAGAATCATAGAGGAATATTATTCCCCATGACAAACGTATCCGCAGTATTGCAGGCGGAAAAGCGTTGCAGTCCCCGGAATAAGTAAATACTGACTTAGTGCAAAAAGCAGAGTTCTGAGAAAACAGAATGATCATTCCTGCGGCAATGCCGGCAGGAATCCCGGTTTCCGGCATTTTTTTAATATTTTTCCGGATAATATACCGGTTTTTTCCGGAAATGCCTCCAGGATTAACGGATAATTGAATACATTAACTGCAGAATACGGACAGCCGGAAACATCTTTCTGTCCGTCTCTTCAGTAAAACTACAAAAGGATGGAGATTTTACTTTGAAAAAAATATCAACTATCGTACTGAGTGCCCTCATTGCCGGCACCTTAAGCTGCGCTGCCGCCGCAGCCCCTCATGCCCACAGCGGACATCCCCAGCAGAAACCTCATCATCCTCATGCTCCCGCTCCGATTCCGCCTCATGATGATGCAGTTTTAAAAAAACTAAGTCAGGAGACTGAAGGCGTCACCCTCGAAGATCTGCGTTACGCCTACCGCAACGCCCAGAAAAAGGATTCAATCATCAATGCCATGAACCGTCCGGGTGAAGCAAAACCATGGTACGAATACCGTAAGATATTCATTGTTCCGAAACGTATTGCCGACGGTAAAAACTTCATGAAGAACAACCGGGCTATTTTCAAAAAAGCCGAAGACAGATACCATGTGGCACCGGAGATTGTAGCCTCTATAATAGGTGTTGAAACCTTCTATGGTCAGCAGATGGGGAAATACAGGGTACTCGACGCTCTGTACACTTTAGGCTTCCATTACCCTAAAAGAGCTGATTATTTCAGTCATGAATTTGCCAATTTCGTTAAGTTAACCAAACAGCAGGGCTGGATGTACTCCGAAACTCTAGGTTCATATGCCGGAGCCATGGGCATGGGACAGTTCATGCCATGGAGCTATCTCAAATGGGCCGTTGACTTCAATAATGACGGACACAAGGATCTGTTCCACAATAACGCCGATGCCATCGGCAGTGTGGCCAACTACTTTGACTCCCATGAATGGCACTACGGCGAACCGGTAACCGTGAGAGTCTATCCTCGCGATACCGCCAGAGTGGAAAGACTGCTCGGCAACGGCACCAAGCCGGATATCACCGTCGGCGAACTGAGAAAACTCGGTGTCAGCGTACCTCATGAATATGATAACGATCTAAGATGCAAACTGTTTAAATTCGAGGAATCAGCAGGTACCTGGTCATATTATGCCGGTTTCCACAATTTCTATGTCATCACCAGATACAACAAGAGTCCGCTGTACGCCAGAGCCGTTTATGAGCTGAGTCTTGAAATATCCGGAAAGACATCAGACTATTACGATGATGACAGACATCATACCCCTCATCACGGCGGTCATGCACCGGCACCGAAGCCTCCGGTAAAACCGGCTCCGGCACCGAAGTATCCGGTAAAACCTCATGACGGTCACCACAGACGCTGATTATCCGGCACCCGCCTGAAAGAGGCGGGAATTTAACTACTCCGGACGCAGCAGTGGCGAAACTACGTGACCTGAAACATAAGGTAATGCCGCCTAAAAGGAATTACACTCTGTTGAGAGACTGACATCACCAGCTGCAGAAGCTTCCGTCTACCACGAACAAAAGGAATTTTTTATTATGCATACGTGTCTACACGATATCAACACCGGAAGATGTCTAGGTATTCTACTGATTATTCTGTGTACCTCATGCAGTACGGCAAGACACAGTCAGGAAAACGGCAGTCCGGCTGCAGACAGTACCGTTTCATCATCAGTACATTACGGTACCGGTCCCGGCAACACTCTGCCATCTCCGCAGACGGTTCCGGTTGATCTTGCCGGAGTAACCGGAGCTAAAATCACTAATGAAAAATACAGTGTCCGCGGCAACAAGGATTACAAGGTTCTAGGCAAACATTACAAGGTATGGCGGGAGCTTGACGGCTACAGCGAGGAAGGTACGGCCTCCTGGTACGGTCCGGGATTTCACGGACAGAAAACGTCAAACGGCGAACACTACAACATGAATAATTTCACGGCAGCCCACAAAAACCTGCCTCTGCCATGCTTCTTAAAGGTTACCAACCTTGAGAACGGTAAGGCCGTAATCGTCAGAGTAAATGACCGCGGACCGTTCCACAGCAACAGAATTCTGGATTTATCAAAAGGAGCTGCGGCCAAAATCGGGGTTATCGGTCCGGGAACCGCCAGAGTCCGGGTGGAACTTATAAAAACAGTACCAAAAAATGAACAGACCAACATGGCTCTGATGAATGGTTTTAAACCATATATTCAGATTTTTACCACCATGGATTATAATAAGGCATTGAATATAAGAAACACAATTGCCCAGAAAACAGGTCAGAAGGCTTTCATTCAAAATGCCGACGGTTCATACCGCGTAAAGGTCGGACCTCTGACTCAATCAAATGCTGACAATACCCTGACCATAGTTAAGGAATCAGGATATGACAAGGCATTTTTTACGGCTGACTGATAACTGAATATCTAAAAAGAAGGAAACAACGACGCAAATGTTATTAAAGACAATTTCTACTTTTTTATTGTCAGTAATGTGCTGCACCACCGTACTTGCTGCTGATCATACAGTAGAAGTACCTGAAAGCACTGCTTTACCACCTCCGGATAAAAACGCCCACATTCCGGAACCGCCGTCACCGGACGTACGCGCCTACCTGCTGATGGATTATGCCTCAGGAAGAGTACTTTTCGGCAAGAACTACGATGATCAGATTGATCCTGCATCTCTCACCAAAATGATGACCTCCTACGTTATCGGTCAGGAAATCAAGCAGGGACATCTGCATCTCAGCGATACCGTCGTGGTAAGCCAGAACGCCTGGAGCAAAAACTACTCCGATTCCTCAAAGATGTTCATCGAAGTCGGTAAGGAAATTCCGGTGGAAATGCTGAACAAGGGAATCATCATCGCCTCAGGTAATGATGCCTGTATTGCCATGGCAGAACATATTGCCGGATCTGAAAGCTCTTTTGCCTCTCTCATGAATGAATGGGCCAAGCGCATCGGTCTCAAATCAACTCATTTTGTGAACAGCCACGGTCTTTATGATGAAAATCATTATTCAACCGCATACGACATGGCTCTGCTAGGCCGTGCTCTGATTAAGGATTTACCTGAAGAATACCAGATCTACTCCGAAAAGGAGTTCTACTTCAATAAAATCAAGCAGTACAACCGCAACAAGCTGTTATGGGACACCACCCTTCAGGTTGACGGCATCAAAACAGGTCATCTGAGTCAGGTTGGCTACAATCTGGTAGCCTCTGCGGTAAATCCAAAGAACGGCATGCGTCTTATCTCCGTAATCATCGGCGACGTAAGTGAAAAATCACGTGCCGCCAACTCCAAGGCTCTGTTAAGCTACGGTATGAGATTCTACGAACCGTACACCGCCTTCAAAAAGGAACAGCCTCTGGCAACAAAGAAGGTTCGTTTCGGGGATTCCGACGAGGTAAGAATCGGCACTCTTAATGATGTCAGCATGGTGGTACCGATTAATTCCATCGAACGCCTGAAGGCTGAATACTCATTGAATGACAAGGTAATCAAGGCACCGGTTAAAAAAGGCGATAAGTTAGGCGTTCTTAATATATCCCTTGACGGCAAAGTTATCTATAAAACCCATTTAGTGTCACTGGATAACATCGGTGAAGGAGGCTTCTTCTCTTCATCATGGGATCATGTGGCCATGTTCTTTGGAGATTTATTCTAATGACCGACAATACCCAAACTGTTGAAGAAAGTACCTCCAAGCTGGAGGAATTAATCGAATTTCCGGCCACTCTCACCTTTAAATTCGTGGGTAACAATAACGATGCAGCCAGTACCGTTATTGCCGCATTTTTCAAGGATGATCTGGGACTTGAGGCCAGCATCACCGCAGGTCGAACCAGCAGAACCGGCAAGTATATTACCTTTAACGTGACCACTACGGTTGCCGACAAGGATCTGTTGCTGAAAATCTACAAGCAGGGAGCCGAACTACCTCACATCATGCATGTGCTGTAAGTAAAGGATCTGTTCATGTCCGGAATATATTACAATTCATTCAGTCAAGAATATAGAAACTTCCTGAAGAAGATTCTGTATATCGTAGCAGTCTGTCTGCTGATATCCTTTATTATGTGCATTGTACTGATGAATGATATAGCCCGCATGTCCTCCTACACCTACGACGACATTGAAAAAGTCCCCTACAACCGCACCGGGCTGGTTCTCGGCACCTCGAAATACATTGCCAAGGGTAAAATCAACCAGTACTACATCAACCGGATAAACACCGCTTTCGAGCTGTATTACAACGGTAAAATCGATTACATTGTAGTATCGGGTGACAATGCCCAAAAAACCTACAATGAACCACGTACCATGCGGGCGGATCTGCTGAAGCTGGGGATTCCCGCCGAAAGAATTTATCTTGATTATGCCGGATTCCGCACCCTGGACAGTGTGGTGCGCATTAAACACATCTTTAAACAGAAGAGTGTCACCATCATTAGTCAGGGTTTTCATAACGAAAGAGCCCTGTATATAGCCCGGCATAACGGCATCGATGCGGTGGGATTCAATGCTCCGATGCCGAAAGATGATTTTTTTGTCTCCCACATAAGAGAATTCTTTGCCCGAATCAAATGCATATTTGACGTGTATGTGTTCAACAGTCAGCCAAAATTCCTTGGTGATACCATTGAAATAGGTAAGACAGTGACCGCAGCCAAGCATGCCCAGATGCATTCTGCCGAAGTTCCTGTCGTCCGGCAGCCAGTTGCAAAGGATGACATCGTTGACGAAACCATCGGCGATAATTTCGAATACAACAGCAAAAACGCTGCAGACGCCGCCGGAACTTCCGAAAGCCATAATCCTCTTACCAATGATTTTCAGTCTCATACCGGCAGTATCATCATCAGAGAGGATGAACCAGCTGAGAGTACCTCTCCGGAAATGTAACCGGTCTTTCCTTATCGGACAATGTCATGGGAAAACCACCGGTTAAAGGAGATACTTAAACCGCCGGTTTAATTCCTGCGACAGTATCGCATTCCTCCGGAAAAAATAAATCTTGAGAGAAAACTCTCAAATCCTTAAAATACACTTATGTTTAATCAAATATAAAGAGTTTCGGCAGCACGGTTCACACCGAACGGCATGATCCCCGCTCCGCAGATAAATCACGCCCCGGAACTTAAAAATAATCAGAAATATACGTTACTCTTAGGATGGCTTTCATATGTACTGCTGGAAAGATTGTATTTTTTTGACCAAAGACGGTCAGGCTCATTTCAGATTAAATAATCTTACAATTGAAAATAACTCGTTCAATACCATTATCGGTCAGAACGGCAGCGGTAAAACCCTGTTCGCCAAGGCAGTCTGTAATGAATTAAAGCTCTCTGACGGCATCACTCCGGAAAAAATCAATGTGGCGAACATCTCCTTTGAAAAGCAGATGGAATTCATTGAGGAGGATTTCAAACGCCGCAACAGTGATGATGAAAAAGATCTTCAGGGATATACCCCGATGGAGATGTTCCTCAAAATTAACGAGGACAAGAGAGTTATCAGTGAACTCTGTAAATCATTCGGTTTCAGCTATGCTCTTAACCGCAGCTATTACAAACTATCAAGCGGTGAAGGCCGCAAAACTCTGATTATAGAGGCTCTGCTCAAAAATCCTGACGTGATTGTTCTCGACTCCCCTTTCGACGGTCTGGATATTGCCACCCGTGAAGACCTGCAGAAAATGCTCATGGATATTCACAAACAGGGAAAAACCATCATTGTAATTGTAAACCGTTTCGATGAAATATCTCCAGTATGTCAGAACATCGGCCTTATCATGGACAAGGAACTGGTTAAATTCGGTCCGAAGGATGATATTCTGAATAATCAGGAGGTCCGGCAGTTAACCCACTATGAAAAGCTCCCGAAAATCTATTCCCTGCCTGAGGTTCCTGAAGACTGCCGGGATAATCTTGATCGCTCCATACCGATTGCCGTCCTTAAAAATGTCACCGTTAAATATGAGGATCATATCGTCCTTAACAATATCAGCTGGACCATAAATCCATATGAACACTGGCAGATATGCGGACCAAACGGTTGCGGCAAATCAACCCTGCTGTCCCTGATTACCGGTGACAACCCGCAGGGATACGGTAACGATCTTACGCTTTTCGGTATTAAAAGAGGCAGCGGTGAAACCATCTGGGATATCAAAAAGCATATAGGATACGTCAGTCCATCATTCCATCTCGATTACCGGGTAAGCTGCTCAATTATCAATGTAATACTTTCCGGTTATTTTGATACCATCGGTCTCTATGAACAGCCGGGAGATAAAAAAATCAGTCTGGCACTGCAGTGGCTGAGAATATTAGGACTTAAGGAACAGGCCAACAAGAGTTTCCGTTCTCTTTCCTACGGTCAGCAGAGACTGGTGCTCATTGTCCGTGCTCTGGTTAAAAAGCCGCCTCTTCTCATCCTTGATGAACCGCTTCAGGGTCTTGATTCTCTGAGCAGAGAACTGGTTAAACGCTTCGTGGAATTCCTGATGAAAAACGGGGAAACCCAGATTCTGTTCGTTTCCCACCATGAGGATGACGCCCCGCACGGCATCAATCACCGTCTAATCTTCAAGGATAACGGCACCAGAACCTTTGATGTGGAAATACAGTAGTGATAACGCCATCCGGTATGTTGTGAAAATATAAATCAGTTACCGGAAGGATAAAAATATAAAGAAAACAAAATAAAAGAAAAAAAAACAAAAAAAATAAAAGAATAGACTAGAAAAAGACGGGACTCTTTACAGCCCCGTCTTTTTTTATTTTATCGTACACTAAAAAAGGTACGTCAGTAACCAGAAAAACGTCACTTTCTGATGCTGATACCGGCCTACTGAATATCTGCGGTAACGTCAGTTTCCGGATTATCCGGTCCCTGAGCACTTTCCGGAGGAACAGCAGCATCCTTTTCCTTTTTATCCACTATAAACACCGGTCTCTTCTCTCTGAGAACCTCATCTATAATCATATCTATGTCATGCTGACTTGTCTGATGACATATATCCCTGAAGAAGCTGTTGACCTCCGGATAAACCATGCGCATATACCCGAGAAACTGCTTGGTTCTTGCCATCTGGTACTGCTCCGGCAGTACGGTCTTCATAATATCAATAAAATGCACCAGTGCGGCGACAGATTCAAGTAAAGTGAATTTAGGAACACCTGTGCGGACGTGACGCTCAATATTAGGTACGGAAACACCTGCCCTGCCTATCATAATATTCGGGCAGTGAGTAACCTCCATGCACTTCAGGGCTGACTCTCTGTCCTTGATTTCTCCGTTGGCTACAATCGCCACCTCTCCCTTATCGGCGAACGGGGTTATATAATGCCATTTGATTTCTTCAGCCTTGTAGGCATCCTTTCTGGTTCTGGCATGAATAACTATTTTGTCGGCTCCGGCCCGGACGATTTCATCATAGATGGTGTAAACGTCATCAGGATTCTCCCATCCCAGACGGATTTTGGCACTTAGGGGAATTTCAGCCGGCAGCACATCTCTGGTTCTGCGGACGGCCTCACCTATCAGTTTAGGATTTTTGAGCATGGCGGCACCGCCTCCTGAACGATGAACCATTCTTGAAGGACAGCCGAAATTAAGATCTATCCCGAGAGCACCGCATCTCACCGCAACCAGAGCATTCTGTGCCAGTGTCTCCGGAATGGTTCCGAGAAGCTGTACCCAGACAGGAGTACCGTTTCTGGTTCTTCCTTCATTTTTAAGTTCGGGAACCTCTCTTCTGAAGACCTTACCCGGGAAGATTACATCGGATATTCTGATAAACTCACTGACACAGTAGTCATAATGGTTATAGTCAGTAATAGCTTCACGCAGGGGATAATCAAGAACCCCCTCCATGGGAGCTAAAATTATTTCGCCAGTATTCATAATAATCACCATTTAAAAGACAAGCGGATTATAGCAAAATATCACTGACTTTTTTACATTAACAACTCTATGCAGAAATTTTTATTGAGCCGGTTTATTCCGCAGCCATGTCTGAAGATCCACCGGTTATCCTGTTTCTTCCCGGTATTTACAAAATATTAGGCCGGATATAATTATTTATATAATTGAAGTTATTTCGGTAATAATCTTGACATGTTCGCAAAATCATATACATTTATATTCAGATAAATGAAAAATAGGACAGAACCCATGCTTATTGCAACTCATAACGGCTCATTTCATGCTGATGAAGTGACAGCCTGTGTAATATTTAAACTTTTAGATGCAACAACCCAGATTATCAGAACCAGAGATCCGGAACTTCTGGAATCAGCTGACTATGTCATCGATGTTTCAGGAAAATTCGATCTGCAGAAGCATTTCGATCATCATCCGGCCGAGTTCAACCTTTCAAGAGCCAACGGTATAAGATATGCAACCGCCGGTCTCATCTGGGAAAAATTCGGCAGACAGCTTTTGGAACTCATTCGCAGATGCATGCCTAATCCTGATGAAATATCAGATGTGGTTATAAATAAGGCCTGGAAGACAATTGACCGGAATATTATGCAGTATACCGATCTCACTGACAACGGTCAGCTTGACAGTTATACCCGTTCTCTCTGCGGTCTTGACGGCACCACTGAGGAGAATCAGGTATATGCATCACTCAACCGTTTCTATATGCATATCCCGGTAATACCGTACATTGTAGCCATGCAGAATAATCCGAACGGCAATGATGAGGAACAGTATAAGAATTTCATGGATACGGTTGAAAGCATGAAGGTACTTTACAAAAACATCTTCATCAATACTCTGACCAACGCCAGAGATGAAGAGAAGGTACTGCAGTCATACGACGGCTCTGAAATTCTCAGACTTAATGAAAAGCTTCCTTGGTTTGAAGCCGTGTTAAACAACTGGAATTACTTTGAAAAATGCAGGATTGCCATTTACCCGGATCATAAGAAAAAAGGCTATCGCATTCAGTCTCTTCCCGGATCCCAGTCTTCAAGATTTAAAAACCGCTGCGGTGCACCGGTTGCCTGGAGAGGCCGTGAACTTGATGAACTGAATGCTCTTGTAGGCATTACCACCGCCACATTTGTTCATAAAACAGGTTTTACCGGCGGAGCCCTCTCTAAAGAAGACATTGAAATCATGGCCAGAAAATGGCTGGATAATGCAGAGATGTAACCGGTAAACGGTTTGTCGTTATTCCGGCAGTAGTAACTGCCGGAAAATTCTGTCAGACACATTAAGAAGTAACAGAATCATCCCGTCCTCACTGGTTAAAACCGTTTTTTCCCCGCATGCGGGATAGAATTGCTACTCTGTTCCTAAGTAAAGTTCATTTTTGACGTGATTAACTTCAGTTTCTGTCAGGTTAATCAGATAAACTTCCGTTAACACATCATTTTCACCTACAGCAAATACAAGATTTCCTGATTTATAACATAATCCGGGCATCTGACTGGATAGCTTGATTACCATACCATTATTGTAAAGATTAACCGTAAAAGTTTCGCATTCCGTTGAATCCGGATCAAAAATCATCATGGTTCCGTCAATACAGTCCGGCACGGATATATCCCTGTCGATAATTGAAAAGTGATTACACAATGTCAATGTGAATCTTTTAATTACATGAGTTACCGGATGAACTGAGATTTCGAACATATCCGTGTTTTTATAATTAAACTCAATAAAATGATTATTAAGCTCTTCAGAAGAAAAACTGAGAACAGCAGAAAAATATTCTTCAGCAATAAATGTTGAATCCATTTTTACAGATGCATCAAATTTATATTTCATAATTCTCTATCTGCAGTCCGTTTATGTTAATACTGTAAAGTTAACTGTATCATCAGACTAAGCCGGCTATATAGAACACCTGTTCCGAAAGATCTTCTTTACTCTGAAATATCTTCCATTAAATCGCGCCATATAATAAAGGAAAGTAATTAGTTTAATAAAATCAGCCGAATATTCCCGCTCCGGTTATTTTTCCCTAAAAACAAGCAGGCATAATCCTCAATAAAGCACGGCTGAAATAAATCACTGTCAGTCTTTATTTTCATTATGATGCTTTTCAATTTTCTGCTTCATTCTATGCTCTTTAGTTTTTTCATTTCCAAAAAGCTCAACGAACAAATCAGTCATCTCGCTGCTGGAGGTATTATCACAGCGCCTGATCTCAGCCCAGGAACACAGCTCTGCGAAATTATCATCATATACGGTCTCAGTGGCCGGACCATTTGAGCCGTCGCATTTCTTATAAAGAAGACGTCCTGTTTTTATCAGTTCCTCAGGATCGTCACTTCCCTTATCACTGCTCAGGCGACCGAATACCTCAGCATCAATCTCATAATAGGAGGCATCCCCACGCCATGAAATTCTGGCGGTGTAGACACCCTTTTCATTGTCATAGCAGGCCATCCAGCCTAATCCATGCTTAATTTCCTTCATTTTCCCCAAAACC
>OMYE01000082.1 GCA_900315145.1 uncultured Pseudomonadota bacterium
CTCCTCAATAAATTTGGTATTATCAATTGAAGGGATGGCTCCGTATCTTCCTAGCAAATAAAAATTAGAAATATTTTCAAAATCTTTCCGTACTTTATAATCAGATAGAGAAGTCAATTTACTCTCACCACAATCGCGCTCCATAAGCCAAATTTGATCTCTTCTAAAAATATCCTGTCTCATAACGGATAGATCGTGGCAAGTGCAAATTAGCTGTGCATGTTTTGTATTAATTTTAGGATTATGAAATAAATTAATGATATTCTCTAATAATAAAGGATGTAGAGAATTGTTTAACTCGTCCCATATAATAACTCCACCACTTTCCATGATTTGAATAACCATGCCAATTATCATAAAGTACTGTCTTGTGCCTTCAGACTCACTCTTCAGAGACAATGGATAAACATTACCATCCTTTCCTTCGTGATAAAAGACAGTATCGTAAGAGTGGCTTTTAAGAATACTGTTTTTTATTTCTTCAGGAATTGAATCATCAAAATGGATGTTAATATCCTTTAACTCCCTCTTTTTCACTTCTATGTTACATATATGAAAATCAGCTTGTTTCATAGCTCTGATTAATTTATCAGTTCTTTCTCTATTGTTATATATATATATATCTGTTGGTTCAATACAATTTTCATCTTTATCTTCTGCAGACCTAATTCCTCCAGATATAAAACCTTTTTCAGATCCATATAAAAAATTTCTGAATATGTATTCACTAAAAATATTAAGAAAATCACAATTAAGGCTTACTGCTGTTGTAATAAATAAAGAATTGTCCTTAGTGGATTTACTCCACAATTTTTTTTCGCCCTTTAAACTAGGGCCGAATTTATAATCGTATGTTTGTGACTCTGTATGAAATTCTCTTGTAAAAATAATCTGAGTTCTACTTGAATTCGATTTCTGGAGATACAGCCATTCATCCATAATACGATCGGCATTATAATTAAAACCATACTGCCATATATCCCCTTCTATAAGCACGGTAATCTCAAACATTGTAGAGCTATTTTTGGAATTTAAATCAAATGAAAACGGGTGATAATCCAATTTCAGCATAGGTGAAGACATATGAGAAAGGATCAGATTAAACATGCAAAACATTGCTTCAAGCAGATTTGATTTTCCACTGGCATTTGAGCCGTAAATAATAGCTGAATGGAGATACGCCCCTTTACCGAAAGAGTTATAGTTTCCTGACTTTTCATCACCAGCGGTCTTGGTTAAATCAAAAGTCATTAATTCTTTGAAGGATTTGTAGTTTTCAACTGAAAATTTAATAAGCATGAACAGAGTCCTTCCTTTGTATTTGTATTGACAACTTCAAATAAATAAGTAGCAATGATCTGTTAACCAACTGATTATCGTAAATAAACAGAAGAAGTTATTTGAGAAGGTTAATTCACAGTTATTTGTGATTTGATTTTAAATTACAGAATTGCAAATACCTAGATTATAGTACACAATTTTATTTTTACAAATCATGTAATGACCAAAAACATCAAATTTTGACAAAAATGCTTTTAAAAAAGGCTTAATCAATAATCTATGAGAATGCACTATAAAAAACTTATGGAGCCATACTAGTGGATTTCGCTGTCTATGGGAATAACGCGGATTGCAGCTACGCTTACACACGCTCTTACAAAAAATCCAATTGACTTTCACTAACTAAAAAAGCCTCAGTCGTATGAAGAACTAAGGCTTTTGGAGTAGTATTTTTATTATCCTAGCAAAATTACTTTGTAGTTATACCGGTACATTCAACCATACCGTTTTTTTGTATTTCATTCCGTGTTTCCGTTCACCATCATAAAAACAGTAAAACCGAATACGCGATTATGATAGCAATTATAATACTGTATATAAAATATTTTATTGTCAAAATTTTGAGCTAAGTAACTACTTTAAACTCTTTTTAAGCATTTATATCATTATTTGTTATAAATTATCAATAAATTATATTAATTATTATCAATTAAAAAAACGATTTCTGATGGATAAAACGAAAAAAAAACAAAAAATAAAACAATAAACACTAACTATACTGTTCTATTCTTAATTATCTTAAAATAAAAAACAAGTCACACAACACCATGGCAAAAAAGATTATAAATGCTAAAGTGATTTATACTCACTTCATGATTTCGTATTTCACCATGTTGTGTTTAATTATGCATGAGGGGGTGCAGAATGATTAGAACATCTCTAGCAGCAGTCTTTTTCATCAGTCTTACCGGTGTTTCACAGGCCGCACAGATGTATCCTGACGGAAGCTACGGGCCGGACGGAGACTATTCCTTAAGACCGGACGGGACGTACGGTCCCGGAAAAAGTTTTCAGATGTACCCTGACGGAACATACGGTCCGGAAGGTGAATACTCGATAAAACCGGACGGCACTTATGGTCCTGGACGCGGCTCATATATCCGTCCTGACGGGAGCTACGGCGGTACTCCGGCCTTTGAAATAGCCCCGGACGGCACATACATAGACAAAAAATAGCATCTGACGCCACTGCAGGCATTCGTGTATATGTAATACAGCTTTATTTCCTGCAGTTGGCTATGCCGCGCATTCTGGTAAGGATCTTCTGAAACAGAAGCGGCACGCTCTTTTTACCGCGGCGTCTGGCTTCATCTACAACGGCAAGAGCCATTCCCGGCTTACTGCGTTTTTTAATAGCCATATCAATGATTTTATTCTTATTTACACTTCTAGTGGAGGTCAGACCGCAGTTCTGCCTGTACACCTCAGCAAAGCCGTTTTCATAAAGAAAATGCTCTATATCCACTGACGGCAGCAGTGTCACACAATCATAACTGTCATTGGAACTGGCGTTTTTAGCGTATTTAACCCCGGCCTCATCCCCGTCGGCCAGCAGGTGCCAGGCTATTCCCAGCTGATTAGCCAGTTTAATCAGCGGACCTGCCCCGCATTGGGCATATTCCACCAGCCTGATACCTTCGGTCGGCAGACATATCCCGAGGATTGCGGCAAATTCATTAATCAGCCAGATTTCCGTCTCCCCCTCCACAAAAATCCAGGCCCTGGCAAAGAGACTCATCGGCCGGTTGATTCTGATATGAAAGGCTATCCTGCGCATCTCATCACTGGTGAACTTCTTTCCATCTATGCTCCTGCATTCAACAGACTTGACCGTACGCTGCATTCTACGGATATCATCAAGTGCCACGGACGATAATAAATCCCCGGAATTTGTAGTGATTATTTTCTGCATCGGCATCAGATCAACAAGGTTCCAGACACTGAGAAGCACAGTGGGATGAAGACGGCTTTCTATATCTTCAAGAACCAGTATCGGTCTTGCCTGGGGATCAATTCGGCGTCCGTCCAGATCATCCACGAATGATGCCATAATCAGAGTCAGAATAATTCTAGTGCTTCTTTTACCGGTATTTCTGATAATCTGGTGCAGAGAACTGAATGATTCGTTGGCAACAGGCCTCAGTACAATATCCTGAATATCCCTGCCCCCTGTTTTCTTGCGGACATTTCTTACAGGTCTGGTGAGCGGAGGAACTACAGAAAAATAGTGTTCCAGAAGAATATTTATCGAATCAATACTGTCCTTAAGCAGTTTTTCCGGAATCATCTCCCCGTCTGACATGACCATGCCTTTAAGAAACTTAGGCAGCTTCTTCTCAACCTGATGCAGATTACTGAAGTATCTGCCGTATCTGTTACGGCCGTATCTTGAATTCTGCTGTTTATTAAAAGCATGTCCGGTCTTTCCGTCAATGATATTATCCATATCCTCTCTGATACTGCGACCGTCCATGATATCATTGATGTTCACATCCTTTAACAGAGCATTGTTGCTACGCCGGCGGTCTCTTATTCTGAAGAGCGGATTCAAAGCCAGAAGCTCCACCACCTGACGCATCATGGAATTCTGATTCCCGATGACATTGCCGTAACTGTCTAAAAAACAGTGTTCCGTGAAAACAGAACCGTTTTTATTCATGTGGCCGTGCAGATAGTAGTATACCCTGCTGTATGAATCGGAACACTGAACCCATGCCGGATAAAGACGTCTGAGTCGCTGTTCCCTGCCGGACGAGCCCAGAACCACCTCCCTGAATACCAGAACCACTCCGATATCCTTGTCCCGGGGATATTTAGAAGAATTCTGACCTTCTCCGTAGCGTTCAAACTGATAATCAGCAGCATCCTTCCGGAAATCCTCCTCTAAAAATTCATAAGGCACCTCCCCGTTACCGAGGACGCACCACAGAAGACGGAGCAGCGAACTTTTACCCCAGGAGTTCTCCCCAATGAGCACAGTCTGGTTGTTAAGATTCATGGTTAATCTGGCAATACCGCGGTAACCGTTTACTTCAATTCTTTCTAAAAACATCCACCAGTCCCCCGTTTATCTGAATAATCTCATCAGACAAAAATTCATCACGCAGGTACGGATAAATCCGTCCCTGAATGAATAAAATCAGCAGAAAATAGCCAAAAAACTGCCCAGAAATATAAAGGAGAGAGCTCCAAGGAGGAACATCCCTTCTTTAGACAGAAATAATTCCTTCAGCATATTTCCGTCAACCCTTCTGCCGGTAGTCTGTGCCAGTCTGTCAGCAAACATTGATAAAAAGCCTACGGATTTCCCCTCCGGCTGTTTAATCAGTCGCAGTGATTTATCCTCCATAATCTGATAAACAAGAGGTTTTTCATAAATATTACCGCGCATGACCTTAACATAATAGACCACAACTAAAACAACAGTAAGACAGTACCAGGCGGCCCCGTAGCCGATATGGAACTTATCCCAGAAGTCTTCTCCTGACTCCATAGTAAGAAACCGGCACGGAACGGCGCAGATTGCCGGCAGAAAAACCAGAACAAAGGACTGCACCAGAAAAACCATCAGTCTTACAGGAGAATAAAAGGTGATTTTGGCGGGAACCGGCCGGCCGTTTTCATCCTTTTCAATAAAAACCGGGGTATTGTCATACGGATTCTTCAGAATATTCTTTTCCTCGGTAACCTCCAGTCTGCCGTCCGTTCTTGCGGATTTTGCCACCTCGCTTTTTAAAACCACTCTTATTTTATTTACGCCCAGACTCTTTTCCATAGCCGCAAAAATAATGGCTCCGAATACTGCGGTTGAATAGAAGATGCTCTCAAATGTAAACCCGGCAAAGGCGCTGATTATAAGAGAAATAACTACTGTATATATTGTCGGCTCCAGAAAACGGATATAACTGTTTCTGATTCTTCCCGTAGACACGGCGATTCTGCCGGTCTGCCCGTTCATTACGGCAAGTCCCTTGTCGTTTTTTATAAAATAAACCGGAAGAAGAGCCGATACTGAACTGACATCACCGGTACTTACTTTTATCCCGACACCTGAGGTCTGCATGATTTTTTTAACCAGCGGCAGGAAATCCTCCTCGGTCTCCTTTTCCGTACGTTCGTTAACAGCCTTATCCGACAGATCATTAAGTTTAACCGACTGACCGGCAATATAACCGAAATCAAAAGCCTTGAGAGCACTCCAGTCAAAAGGCTCGATATCATTGAGAATAAGATTATCAAGAGATGAGGTGCAGTTAATGGCTATACCTTCGAGAAAGCCTTCACATCTGTAGATTCTTTCCGTTCCCGGACGGTTGACTACCGCTCCGACAGGACCGCGGATTAATCGATAAGGAAGATATGCCCCCTTCAAACTGCCGATATTCTCGAGAACCATTTTTCCTTCAGGAGTTCCGCTGTTTCCTTCCGCCCATTTCTTTAAGCGCTCCTCCGCCTCTGAGCGTTCCAGAAAAAAGGGAATGATCACCTCCGGAAGCTGGGAAAGATTAGTAAATTCCTTTCTTACAAGTTTACTGCCGCAGAATATACAGTCGGCTGTTGCCTCACCTTCCCCGAATGAATAGATGGCTCCGCATCCGGGACATGAATGCTCCTCACGTTTTCTTCCCGCAGCAGATACGGTGCAGTTCTCCTTCTGCAGTTTTTTCCAGCTGGTTACGGCCCTATTCACTTCGGATATACCGGTAATCTCACCGCAGTGCTGACAGCGGTACGTCTGTTTTACAATATCAAAACCTGTCGGTGCACCGCAGTTCCGGCAGAAAATATGCAGTGGATTATCGCGCTGTTCCATAAATCATCCTTCAATAACAAAGTCGCACCATCAGCATATCTGCATCATCGAGAACAGAATGTCATCTCAGAGTCCGGGATAATAATCTACACAACTGCAGTAAAAGAAAATTTCTGTAAAAATTATAAACATAAAAATAAACAAAACTGCAGAGACTGCAAAGGATTTATATACACCTGAACAGATTTAGAGAAATGACACTTGTATAAAGAACAGAGAATGGCGGACATGCATGTTTTAACGCCGCTCTCCGAAACTGAAGATACAGATCACCGGATACTGCATCTGCTTATAAAAGAACTGTCTGAACCGGCTGAATCAATAATTAAAGCCGGCCGTATCCGGTATATATTTCTTAAGTTCTTAAGAATTCAAAGAATGTAACCAACAGAAAGATTCGTGAGCAGGCAATATATGTTCTACTTTCATCGTATCATCTCTAGACTGACCTAAATAATAATTTCAGCCGGTCTTTAAAAAAAACATGAAAGTGATCAAACAAAGCCTGCCGGTCAGAATAAAACCATAAGGAACCGGAAAAATGAATTGTACCGGTCCCTTTAATTCAGTCAGGAAGAAGCCTTACTTCGGAAGAGGTTTTACTTCTTATAAACAGTTTCAAAGAAATTATCCACCCAGTTGTTTTTCTTTGCTGCATCGGTCTGTATGTCTTTATCAGCAGGAACCGCTTCATAATATTTTTTACCATCAACAGATGTTTTTTCAATAAGAATTCCCTTTTGCAGCAAAGCTCCGGCTATTGATATACAGTCGGTTGCAAGTATCGGCATATCACCCTCAAAAGCGTATGTCAGGTTTTGCACAGTCGGCTCCAGTACAGAAAGACAGCATTCCTTCTGCTGATAAGCCACCTGCATTAAAAGAATGGTCTTTAGAACGATCTTTTCATAATCTGAAAGAGAGCCGGCATACCGCTTATATGTATCCAGAACTGATTTTGCATCCTTAGAAATAAATATCTGGCCCTTATCGTAAATAACATCCCACAGCATATCAACAGTCAGCAGACGGCGATCCGATGCCGGACCGTGATTGCTTATAAACCATCCAAATGTTTTCATGCCGAGATCTTTCGGTGTTGACATAAAGACAAACATACTTCGCTGATTTTCCCGAATAGCAGGTGAAATATTCTTAAGAACCAGCGCAGCCACAGGATGTATAGGCAGGATACTCCGCAGGATTTCCTTATTCTGTATATTCAGGGATTTAAGAACAGCAGCGCCGGATCTCTCAACTGATTTCAGGAGATCATCCGTCATAGTTTCCCAAACCTTTACGGAGACACTCTTAGGTGAAAAAGCCCTGCCGATAAGCTCAAGTGCCGGAATATCCGGAAGAGAAACATCCTTCTTTATAAAAAACTGCTCCAGTGAAGAAGGAATGTTCTTACAATCCAGACGACCGCAGGCCATGGCTTGTGAAACTATAGAACCTGTTACTATAACCGGATAAAAAGGAATCTTCCGGCAGAGTGCAACAAGTTTCTGGAATTCATCTGAAGCCGGGCTGTTTCGCAGAAAAATATCTAAAAACTCATCCAGTATTAAAACAATTCTGATGTTATTTCCGGTAATAACATCTGTAATCCAGTTTACGATAACATCTGATGTAAAATCCAGAATGTCTATAGACTCCGCATCCGCCATATCAAGTATGTTCTTCATCAGGAAAGTGACATCTTCACCTTTTCTTAACGAATCTAAAATGGAATCAGCGGATAATTGGGAAAACACAGCCTTCCACTCAGGTTTTTGCAGTTTATCATCTATAAGCTGTTTATGACACTCGTCATCCTCCAGCCATGAAATTACAGACTCTTTAAGAGCATTTTCACCGGTATAGCCTGCATTACTCTTTATAAGTTCCTCTTTTATGCTCTCATAAACAGCCTTGAAAATCTGACCGATGGTGTAATCTCTGCTTGTTCCCCAAAGGTATGCTGCAATTGTTCCGCTCTTTTTATATTCGATAATTCTTTCTAGTAGTGTCTTTTCACATTTCAGTAGTTCGTATTTATCCCAGTATGCTCTTACCTCATTCTCGGGAGCATCTATGATTTTTTTCAAAGTGTAGGCACAGCGTGATTTTCCTGAACCGAAAACACCGGAAATCCATAAAGAATGCTGTGTCCGTCCTCCAAGCATACATTCAAAATTAGTTAGAAGCGAGATAAATGCGTTATTAGGATATGTTGTTTTCCATTCTTCGCTATTGTTTATGGCGGACTTATTTAAACATCACCGGCAGCATTGACAGAAAGCCTCTTTTAGCCGCTTTTATTATAAATATAAAGAATATTTTTAATTCGCACTAATTATAACACATGAATTTCCACAAGCAAACAAAAGCATTAATTACTACTGTAATTTACGCTGTATGACCTGATAAGATATATCATTCTGTATTCACTGTTTCTTTGTAACCATTTCTTCAGTAATCCGGTTTTATCTCTGAAAACACATAAAAAATATAAATCCTTTTTTTATACATTCCCCCCAAAACGCAAAATTAAGAATAACGTCATCAGGACAGTAATATATACCAATAGGATAAGCGGTACATTATTATGGAAGAATTAAAATATCAGGAGCTTCTCCCGGATTTTCAGAATCTTGTAACAGTTGATTCAGTACCGGAGGAAAAAAAGAAAGAAATTACATTTGCATCTTTTCAGGATCGAGCCAAAAACACTCTGCAGGAGCTGGTCTTCACCTCTAAACCAAATCCGATAATGCTGCTTACCTGCGCAGAAAACTGTGACATTGAAAAATGCATAAAGGATCTGCTGTTAAGCTGTGAGCATCCGGAAAGAGAACTCCATGACATTATTTATGCTTATTTATGCTGAAAATCTTGATAATGCCCTGGCTCCGACCTATTTAACCATCCGCAGCGGTACCGCCGCAGAATTCAACAAACAGATAATGGATCTGCTTAAGAAGATTGAGCATAAGCTTAATGCTGAGGATGACTTCCTGAGCATCATGAAGAAACAGCCGGGTAACACCAAGCTCGAGAATTATCTCTCTGATTTATCCATATTCATGGCCAAAGACGGGGAACTAACCTACCCGGTTCTTATGAATCTGATGGTCTGCCATGAAAAGAACCAGCAGCCGGTCATCTACGCGAGAGACCTTACCTGGAAAAAACTGTTCGGCGGTGTAAACTATCTTACTGAAAACGGCACCACCTACTCGCATCATCATCTCCTTGAAGCAGGTCTTCTCCGTCGTGCCGACGGCGGCTTCCTGATTCTTCCGGTTTCCGAACTCATCCATAATCCGATGCTCTGGTTCAAGCTGAAAAACACCCTCGATTCCGGGCAGCTTGACTGGGAGAACCCTATAGAGCTCTCCACCAATCTGGTGCCGTTCTTCAATCCGGAGGAAACCCCTATCAATGTCAAGGTTATTCTGGTCGGCACCTATATCGAAATAGCCTCTCTATATAATATAGACCCGCTGTGCAGCAAGGCTTTCTACCTGCGCACCGACATCACCACCTTCTTCCCGGTAAAGGAACAGGGAGCGAACTTCCTCGGTTATCTGGAGTCTCTGGCGGAGTTCCACAAATATCTGCCGCTTAATCAGGAGGCAGCCACCAGACTTCTCCGTTTCAGCTGCCGTCTTGCGGAAAATCAGAATGAGTTTGTTCTTGATGAAAAAGAACTGACAAACCTTATATGCGAAGCTTCCGGTCTTGCCGGAAGACGGGGCCTTCAGGAAATCACCGGGGAAATCATTGAAACGACCTTAAAGAACCGGGAATACCGCATTAATCTCTCCGAGGAAAGCTCAACCAATTTCTTTAGAGACAAGCAGATGCTACTGCAGACCAATGGTGAGGTTATAGGCCAGATCAACGGTCTTTCCGTAATCAGCACCTTCACTGAAGATTTTGAATACGGTGAACCGACACGTATTACCGCTACCATCCATTCAGGTGGCGATGGCGACATTTCCGATGTTGAACACAAAGCGGATCTTGCAGGACAGATACATACCAAGGCCATGATGATTATCAACGGCTATCTCACAAATACCTTCGGCCGTGATGAATCCATTCCGGTAAGTGCCAATCTGGTATTTGAACAGTCATACAACGAAATCGACGGTGACAGTGCCTCCCTTACCGGACTCTGTGCCATTCTGTCAGCCATGGCTCATAAACCGATACGCCAGACACTCTCCTTAACCGGATCTCTTGACCAGCTGGGAAATGTTCAGCCTGTCGGCGGACTTAATGAAAAAATCGAAGGTTTCTACCGCATCTGTAAGATTCAGGGATTCACCGGCACTCAGGGTGTCATCATCCCGGCCAGCAATAAAAACTCACTGATATTAAGCGATGAAGTGGTTGAAGCGGTGAAGAACGGCCAGTTCCATATATACACTGTGACCAAGGTTGATGAAGCCATTGAACTTCTTACCGGGGTAAAAGCAGGACTTATTGAAGGCAGAACCCTGGCAAACAATCTGCAGGAGGAAGGTAACGCTCCGGAAAACCAGGAGAATGAATCTCAGGAAACCATCTATAACATCATCAGAAACTATCTTGACGATCTCAGTGAAAACAATGAAATAAAGATTAGAAAAAGCGGCTTCTTTGCGAGAATATTCGGTAAGAACTGATGATTAGCTTCCGGTATTCACCTTTATCTGAATAACCGGTTATCCTCTTTTTATGCAGAATCAGTCATCACCTGAATAGTGATGACTGATTTTTCTTTTTCATACCTGCTATAAGGAATAAATATAAATTCAGCCTGAATTACGACCTGACCGGTAACGGAAACTCTGTATAAACCCCCGACCGTTACCTGATAAACAGCAGATACAGAAGAATACCTGAGCTAATTCGTTCCGATCTTCATGGCTATTTCATCAGCTTTCCTGCTGAGGCTCATAGTTTTCTCCTTGTTTTCCGAAATAGTTTTAATGATATTCGTATTTGAATCGTTTACCCGCATGATCTTGCTGTTTGTATCATCAATCAGTCCGGACTGATCACAGGTGGCGTTGCGTATAGCTTCAGTATTATCACTGATGCGCTCAACAGTACTTATTATTGAATTGATAGATTCATTCATGCTGTTAACACAGGACATTGTGCTTTGACAGTCATTCATACTCTGTTTCATAAGAGATACCGTGACACCGACATTATCCTGCAGAGTCTTGATTGACTGCTGAACCAGAACGGCAGACTCACCTGTTTTAACGGACAGACTGCGTACTTCATCTGCTACTACAGCGAATCCCCTGCCGTGCTCACCGGCACGGGCTGACTCTATGGCTGCGTTAAGAGCAAGAAGATTGGTCTGATCGGCTATATCCTTGATTGAACCCACCACTGAAAATATGCTGGTGGCACATTCAGACACAGTGGCTATAGCTTCACTTGTCTTACTGATACTGTCGGACAGTTCTCTGATGGAAACACCGCTCTGCTCAACCATTTCCTTGCCCTTCATGGATGAACTGGTTATATTGTCAGCAATTTTTTCAGTTTCACCGATACAGTTTTCTATGTTGCTGATGGAGGTACCGAGGTGATCAACTGAGATAATTACCTCTTCAAGCTCATTCTGCTGTTCGTTAATCTGATCTGAGATTTTTTCATTACTGTCAATTGAATCTCTGGTGGAGTTTTTCAGGAAGCCGTTAATTTCATTGAACAGCTGTTTCTGATTATCAAGTAGCAGATTAAAGTTATATGCCAGCTCCCCTATTTCATCATCAGTCCGGACTTCTATTTTATTATTGAAATTCGGTTCTTTCTCTGCCAGTTCCCTAAGCATGCTTCCTACATGATGGACCGGTTTTACTATATTCGCATCGACAGCCCGGGCTATATACAGAATCGTTCCGGTAAGAATCAGCAGGGAGATTACGAAAATCACGCCTATACAAATATAGGACATTCCCATATAACTATTTCTATCAAGGATAACAACAAGTTTCCATGGGGCCTCCTTTAATCTTTCAGACAGAATAAAAAAATCTCCATGATTAAGTTTTACAGAGGAAAAAGAATTACTGGTCTGTTCTTTTTTCATCAGTTCGTTTATTGCATCCGGTGAAAGTTCCGGATAAACTGAACCAAGTGGCTGGTTGAAAAGAGACTTTTCAGTGCTGGAGACGATAATCTTATTATCGTCGTCATAAACAAGATAGGCTTCCCCTTCATGAGGCAGATTCAGATTGCTGATCGTATCAGTTATATCATCTATTAACAGATCAAGACCCAGAACCCCCTTATCTGATGCGTATTTTACCAGGTTCTGACTTACTCAAAATATACCAGTCACGTTTGCGCGGGTCGTATCCCGACTGCTGATATTTCTCCGGAGTACCGAGACCGGAATATGTTTTTCCGTCAGCATCGCCATAGAAGAGATCACTGATATCATTCACTCTGATATGAAGCTTTGTCTGCATGGCTGCTTTAAGAGGTTCCGGTTCAAGTTCAAAGTATCCGGAAATAATGTTTTTCTTAATCTTTAACCACGAATCAATATTCTTAGTCGAAATGTGAGCAAATGAGACAGCCGACCTGTAGCCAACAGTATTAATCTGATATATATCACATATCACAAAAATAGCTAATGAGCATAACGTTAAAAAAACTACAGGGACAACAACCACCAGCAGCAGTTTCGATTTAATTGTTCTCATTATCATGGTCTCTCTATTACCGATATAACTTTATGTTAACATGCTAACACATAACAAATAATAAAGATTTTGAATATGTCTTAAAATAAACAATTAATATTAGCTAATCTGCATAGATAAAAAAATAATTATTCAGTTGAATTTATAAACTGAGAATATAAGGAGTCAGTCCGGTGACAATGTAGTGTTAAATCATGCGGAATGCACAGTTTGTAACCGGATTTTTCAATTTATAATAAAGACCAATAAGACGAATTGTAAACCAATATCATAACTTTTACGTTCTTTCACTGTAAATATGACCTCAAATAAGATAAAATAAGTCGGGTGCAGGTTGTTAGCATCTATCGGACAACCTTAGAATTTTTCAAAAAAAGGATTAGGTATTTTGGAAAACACTTCAATAAAGCAGTCTCTGTGTGACAGAGGCGTTCACTCCTTCTCAAAAGAAGATCTTTTAGCTTGTAGCCGCGGCGAATTGTTCGGACCGGGCAACAGTCAGCTTCCGGCTCCAAACATGTTAATGATGGATCGTATTGTAAATATCAGTGATACCGGCGGTGAATTTGACAAAGGTGTAATCGTTGCCGAACTGGACATTGATCCTAGCTTATGGTTCTTCCAGTGTCACTTTCCCGGAGATCCGGTAATGCCGGGATGTTTAGGCCTTGATGCCATGTGGCAGCTGGTAGGATTCTTTTTAGGTTGGAAAGGCGGTCCTGGAAAAGGACGTGCTTTAGGTGTAGGTGAAGTTAAATTCACCGGCCAGATTCTTCCAACCGCTAAAAAGGTAACATATACCATTAATCTTAAGCGTGTAATCATGCGCAAGCTTATCATGGGTATAGGCGACGGTGTAGTATCAGTTGATGGAACCCCTATTTATCACGCAACTGATTTAAAGGTTGGTCTGTTCACAGACTAATCATTTTTCGATACATCAACTGCAGATGATATCAAATGAGAAGACCGGCTGATGCCGGTCTTCTTTGTCTTTTAACAAACTAAACTGAATATTCTCTACAGCACTTATCAGAATGTGCTACTTGGAATTATAATATCTGATACCGTTATTCGGCTTAAAATAGGTTCTGATGTAACCGTCTCTGGAAACAATTACTATTTCATTTGATGACTCCAGATAATAAACATCATCTCCATCATCCTTTTCGTACTTATGCAGCGATTTAGGGTTGTTTAACACCAGAACTGCCGCCAACTGGTAATCATCTGCGGAAGCAAACCCCATATTTCTGCCATGCTTTTCAAAATGCTCATCCAGTAATCTTTTGTTTCTGAATTTATAGACGGCATGTCTATGGTCTGTTCCATACTGTTGTTGCTGATACTGATAAGGCCCTTCATTACCGGTATGCTGTTTGTATCCGCCACCGAAAATATAAAGAACAGCAGCAATAATCAAACAGAGAACAATAGAAACTGGACTTCTGCGCCTCCCGTATCCTCTGGTGTTAGAGCGCAACAACATCCGCAATATAGTATTTAACATTTGAAATCAGACTCCCGATACAACTCCGTTATTTAAACATTCCTGAAAATAACAGACGAATTTACATTATCATAACTATCAGAACATTTTAGCACAATACACCGGAGGCATAATAAACCTGCGATTATCACAATCACTGCAATCATCTTTATTCATTCCTGCAGGTGTATTATTACTGCATTTTTGCAGGCTTGAGATTAATTCTGATTTTTAGAACATACAGTTTGTTTCAGCACAAGCACCATAATTCAAAATCAGCATCCGGTTTTACTAATGTAAAAGTTCCAGTTCCTTCTTCAGCCTGGATGCCATATCCGCATTAACGGCAAACCTGAAATTACATGAGATGCCCGTAAAATCTCTTGAGATTATTCTGCCTTTATACTTTCTTACAAGTTCCTCAAGTAAATGCATCCGGGCCACATCAACTGTGAAACTTAGTTCTGCAATATTTTCCGGATCCTTTAACGGCAGAGTAGTAAGAATTTCCTTAACACTGTCCTGATAAGCTCTTACGAGACCTCCGGTTCCTAATAGAATACCGCCAAAATATCTGGTAACCACCAGAGTAATTTCACCGATACCGGAATGAACCAGAACGTTAAGCATGGGACGACCTGCTGTTCCCTTAGGTTCTCCATCATCGGAACAGCCTATAAAGGCGGTTTCATTTCCCTTTCCGGCATTAAAGGCATAGCAGTTATGTCTGGCATCAGCAAACTCCTGTCTGATTTTTGCCAGAAAATTCTCAGCCTCGGTCACCCCTCTGGTGTGACCGGCACTGCAGATAAATCTGCTTTTTTTAATCACCAGCTCATTCCGGTAGATTTCTCCGTCATTGAGAGCCGGAATTTTATAACTGCCGTCTGACACTAATCATTCTCCATATAAAACAACCGGAAATAAAACCTTTAGTATTACTCCGTAAACCTGAAAGGTCGATCTAAGAGCAACTCGTTTCTGCCTGAAGAAATCTCCCGAAGTCTCCAGAATATATCATGGAACGAAAGAGTAAAATAATCCGGCTTAAATGCCCAGCTCCTCAAGAACCTTAAAATAGCCAGTCATCACCGGATTGTCCTGAATCTTCTCCATAAAACCGGGATTCTTCCTTAAATTAAGATACGATCTGACTACCGCTTCCTTATTGATAATATCCAGTGCCTTGCGGGTCATTTCATAGCTGTTTTCAGCTGATGACTTTAATCTGTCGTCTAGAGCCTCTTTAATTCTGGCAATTTTCTGCATTGCCGCCTGTACTTCAGCATCAGAAACTTCCACCATATCTTCATTGTCGTTAAGAAAATCATCCATTGTCTTATGACTCCGTTTTTTTTAAATTCAAAAATAAATCCTGGCCGCATCGCAGGAGACCGGACTGTCAGGAATGCGTCTAATTTTATCCCATAGAAGTTAATTAACCAAGTATTCTTTTACTGACATTTTTTATTGAAAAAGCTGAGATTCCTCTGTCACGAAAATATTCATCACTCTGACCGTCAAACTCAATAGTCTCACCAAAAAAATCTCCATACTGTACAAAAGTCCCCTATCCGCATTGTACGGATAATCCGGAGTGAACCATCAAATATACAAAAAAAAGCCACGCACTTTTATATGCATGGCTTTTCATTTAGTCTACTGTTTTAGACAGTTTTATGTATTTCTTTCATTCCTTACAGGATTACTTGGCGAATACACAAACTGACCATGGAGCAGCACTGAGCTTACCGTCAGAGATACCGCAACCGTCTTCATAGAGAGCACCGGTGTCAAGTGTAGAAGCATCTTCAACATTGCCGGCAGCGAATTCTCTAGCTTCAGGAGCTGCGTTAATCATTACGTAAAGTTCGTTATCAGAAGACTTATAACCTTCTGGCTTGGTTACCTTCATTACGATTAAACCAGGAACCTGCTTTGAACCTACGTTAAGGAACTCAACATTCTGCTTAATAAGATCGGCATCACCGAGGTATAACAGATTATGATCCTTTCTGATTGTAGCAAGAGCCTTGTAAGTATCTACCATCTTAGCCTTGAGTTCAGGACCTACATCAGTGTTGTAGTCAGAAACTTCCTTGATAGCACCCCAGTCTTCTGCATCCTTAGACTTGTTAACGATAGCACCTGGAATGAATTCATTACCTTTATCTTCGGCATAGTTAACCTTGTTAGAGAAATCACCAGTGTTGAAGCTGTCATTCTGGAAGTACTTGGTTCTCAGGAGATCTGAACCCTGCTGATCAAATACTGGAGACTGACCTAACATTGCTGTAGCAATGGCAATACCCTGCATCTTAACCTTGTTTTCCATAGTATTGCTCTTTTTAGCCTTATACATGATAAGGTCGAATACTGTCTGGTTGTCGTGCTTAGATACATAGTTAATGGTATTGATTGGCTGATCACCGTAACCGGAAATTGCACCCCAGTAAGAGATATCCTTACCAGCCTTAACTTCATCAGTGTAGGTTAATAATTCATAATCTCTTAAGTTACCGGCCATGCTGATTCTGATAACATCCTGCCAGTTAAGAGGATGCATACCGTAATCTGATTCGTTGGTAGCAGTTGGATCACATGAATAGTTAGGATCAAGTTCCTTACGCTTGTCATTCATTTCAGTACAACGACCGGTAGCAAAGCCCTGAAGCTTGATTAAGGCATCACCGTGGTCGAATGGACCTGAACCTCTTACAGCATCACGGATACGGTCATTGAATGTACCGATCAGAGTGTCGTGCATGTTGATCTGGGTGGCATTGTTTTCACCGCCTACAACATTAGAGGCAGAACCTGCATCCCAGCCTTCACCGAAGAAATACATTTCTTCATTATTGGATCTAGACTTAACATTAGCAAGGGTATCAACCATAACCTGCTTTGGAATATAACCCATGAGGTCGAAACGGAATGAGTCGATCTTGTATTCCTGAGCCCAGGTAACAAGGGTATCTTCCATCAGCTTGGCGAACATCTTGTGTTCAGAAGCAGAGTCTGAACAGCAGGTATCAGAAAGAACATTACCGGTTTCTGGGTTGAGACGGTTGTAGTACCAAGGAACAATCTTATCAAGAACAGAGCTTTCCTTTTCTACACCGGCACCGTCAGTGTGATTGTATACTACGTCAAGAACAACGTTCATGCCGTATTCATTCTTGATTGTACTGATCATCTGACGAATTTCTTTGATACGTGCGTAAGGATCGGCTATTGATGTAGCATATGATCCTTCTGGTACCTGATAATGAACCGGATCGTAACCCCAGTTGAATGCATCATTATCCTTCACATACTTTTCAAGGAAGTTAGATACCTTGGCTTCATCAACGCTGTCATTAGCAGATGCTTCAGCAAGAATATCGTAAACAATACGTGAATCACCGCATACATCGATATCTTCAGTTGAATCTAATCCCAGTCTGCTACAGAACTCTGCACCGGAGATCATTTCATCAGCTACCTGCTTATTGATAACAGCATCAGCATTGATTGAAGCGATGTCATACATAGGTAACAGTTCCATATGGGTAACACCGGCTTTGCTGAGTTCCTTAAGATGCTTACCTACATTAGAATCTGTTTCGGTGAGACCGAGATACTTACCCTGATACTCATCTGAAACTCCCTTATCGTCACCTACAGTCAAATCTCTGATATGAGATTCGGTGATAACCATTGAAGAGAT
>OMYE01000070.1 GCA_900315145.1 uncultured Pseudomonadota bacterium
GGTTAATGTGCTTATGCATATCAATAACAGTGCAGTCTTTATGAATTACTTAAAAGAGTTGAATAAAGACGCTTTCATGAATATCATTCCTCTTAATGATGTAGGTCCGGAGTTATCTATTCAACTGTCTGATTGTATTCAGAAGGGCGAATGGGTGGCTATGATGGGAGACCGGCTTCTTAACGGCGACTCCAGATTTGTTGAAGTTGATTTTTTGGGAAAAAAAGCTCGTTTTCCGGTAGGTCCGTGGGTGCTGGCGGCAATTCTTAAAATTCCTGTGTATCTTGTATTCGGTCTTACCGGTAAGCAAGGAACATCCGTATATCTTAAATCCTTCGGTCAGGTTGTTCTGCCGCGAAAGAACCGGGATGAGGCTATCCGTAAATATGCCGGACTTTATGCCGCAGAGCTTGAGAATATTCTGTACAGGTATCCTTACGAATGGTTTAATTTTTATGATTTTTGGAGCGGAAAGTGAATTCATTGTGTGTCTTTGAATCTCTTCAGAAAGTGCAGTTTTACGACTGCGATCCTATGGGCGTGGTCTGGCACGGCAACTATCTTCGTTACCTTGAAGTGGCCAGAGGGGAGTTTCTGGACTATATAGGATATGGCTACCAAAAAATAAAAGAGGATGGTAATTTCTTTCCGATAGTCGAAGAGCGCATGAAATACCTGCATTCCCTTCGTTTAGGGGATTACTTCAGGGTTAAGGTCTATCTTACTGAGTACGTAAACCGTCTGGTACATGATTTTGAGATAATATGCAACGATACAGTATTCGTTAAAGGTAGAACTGTACAGGTGTGTCTCCCGGTAAACAGTAAGGAACTGAGTTTTTTTATGCCGGAGGGATTTGTTTCTGCTGTCGAAAAGAAGTTAAATCTTAAAGAAAGCCTCTGAATTTAGATTAGTTTAGCTCAGTCATTATTTTTATGTTGCATATAAAGAGTATATGCTTTTAGACTCTTTCTTAAAATCCTGATTATCTACTCAGGATTTTTCTATAAATCATACAGGTAACAGGCTTCCGGTACTTAATTTTGGTGGAGGATTATGCCGTGCCAGAATTTCACAGCCGTTTTAATCATGATGTATTAATTCCCGTAAGTTAATAAGTTAAGTATCCGGTTTGAGGCGGGAGTCTTACTGTATCTTAACTAAACGGAGATTAATTGATTTTACCATTAATATTCTATTCAGAGCCCCTGTAAAAAGGCATGGTCTGATCCTTGATTTATAAGTCTCAGTACAGAATGACGAAGAAATACTGAAAGATGAAGAAGTACCGAATGATGAAGATGGTAAGAGAGGTTTTTATCCTCAAAGAGGTGAGAGGATTAGCAGAGATGGCGTCCGGTAAAGCTATATGTAAAAAAAGCACAGCTTTAAGCTGTGCTTTTAATATATTATTTCATATTATCTGATTACAGAATTAGTAAAGCTTTAACCATGATGAGGTCTTGGAAATTCTAGAATCAAGAGTATGATGGTTGGTATAGTCAGGATGGATGGACTGAGCCGGTACCCCCTGGTATATATCAACAAGACGCCCGAACGGATCAAGGTAGAGATTTCCAGAGTTCAGCAGATTATTTATTCTGGTAGTAGTATTGATATCAATCATGGTAGGATCCGTTGACCAGTTACCCCTGATGATATATGAACTACCTCTGTCAACGCAGGAATTACCGAAGTCAGGTATGTTGACTGCAATTGTCATGTATTTAGATGTTGCAATAATAGGGTCAACAGTGATTCTTGCCTGTCCCTTATCACTTTCGTTAAAGCCGTTCAGATCAAGGTACCAGCCGTATACATTTTCAACTGAAGCTGAGTTGATACTTGGATTTACGGAAATTCTGATATATGAATTATCGGTACCGTCATCTGCTTTCTTGGAAACAACACTTTCCTGCAGAGGGATCAGACAGCGGTCGGTGTAGCTGAATGATTCACAACGGCGTACAGGGTTGGTATCAGCATTGTTGGATGCATTTATTTCCGGGGTGTTGCTCATATCTCTAAGCATGTACAGACTCTGTGAATCGTTGTACTTTTTAGAAACAATTGTTCTATCTGCAACAGTCCATAATGAACCGGTCCCGAATAATAAACCGACACCACTCTGCGGATGGTAGCCTACAGCAATACTTGTGGTAATAGGCTGAGCTACACCATACTTGTCAGTTGCTCTGAAGATTACCTGAGGTTCTGAACTGGTATTCTTTACACCCCAGTTCTGCACATCAAGATATTCATTATCATCGGAGTCAGTGTTGTCTAATTTTGATAAATCAATCTTCCATACACGTCCGAATAAATCGCCGAAATAAAGAGCAGAATAATGCAGGCTGGAAGTGTTCTGAGCAAACTCGTCGATTGAAGAGCTTGTATAGTCAGAAACAGGGGAGATAACATTCTTTCTGCCTACCAGCTTATTATCTGAATTATGGAAGCCCCATGGATCTTCCTCTACGTCGGATTTACCCTCTGATATAGGAATAATTCTGGTAATACATGGAATAGCAACAGATTTCAGAGAATCTTTTGATGCAGTATCTTCTCCGTCTTTTACCATACAGCTGCTGTTTAATTCATCTCTGTATAGCATATCAACGATTACAAGACCGGCATTATCAGATTCGTGATCATAGCCACTGCCGAAAATAAGGTAAGGAACTACGCGATCTGTTGCCTTCTTTCCTTCCTTGAGAATAATTGAAGGTGCGACACGCTGCTTGCCGATATATTTTGAACCCATGGTTCTGATTGTCTGGTTATTTGCGTCAGTAAGGTTCATAGCTTCAGTTATTTCCCATACCAGCAGCTTGTTTGCACCAGAGCTTATCAGGTCAAACTTTTCGTTAGCATTGTTCATTTTGGCAATGCTGGCGATTCCATTCATGTTAAGAACATAACCACCCTTAAAGCCGAGACCATATGAACCGTAGATGTATACATCCCTGTTGCTATTGTACTTGTCTACAAATACCTTAGGAGTACTGTCTACGAAGGCCTTGTGTCCGGAACCGGTATAGCTCTGCTTTACCAGTTCGCCGAGACTTGAGAGCATGACGCTTGGTACATATGAAACTACAGGAGAACCGTTGGTATCATTGATGATATGAATCATACCGTCATTAGCGCCAACTGCAATAAAGGTTTCGTCATTAACATCGAATACAACAGCATCAGAGTTAATAATGTCTCCCAGTACATAGTGCTGATTGCCGAAGGCTCTCTGTCTTAACGGAGTGTTGTTGTTTCTTGCAAAACGTATATCATCGTTGCTTGTAGTATCATTGCCTTCATATTTACTTTCACCGTTCATCCAGCGAATCAGCTTATCAACATATGCAAGGTAAACGGTGCTGCCTTTAATGACATCATCAGAAACATTTTCGTTAATAATTTCTCTGAATACGTCATAACCTATGTACTTTAATGCACCATCTTCCTTGGATAGAGCAGGGTAATCCTGATACTCTGAGCTACTTGGGGAACTCTTATAAGGAATATCATCCGCATAGAGACGTACCATTTTGTCATTAAAGTAGTCATTGGTCACGATGAGACGGTCGTTTACTTTAGTGTTGGCAAAGGTATCAAATGCTTCCCATTCTGTGGTGTCTGTATACTGGTAATTAGCATCATAATGAACCTTCACAAGATTACCGAACCAGGTTTTCGGACCGAAAACTGTCGCATAAGCGTATGGATTTTCATCTGAGCTGATGGTGGTTCCGTTTAATACAAAGCTTGAACCGCTGTAGTACTGACTGTCAATCAGGTCAAGCATCTGAATAATACCATCACGAAGCTTGGTCGGGTTGGTGACCAGATAATAGTTCATCGGATCTACATCAGTATTGCCATTATTATCTGCTTTTGGCATACCGAATTTGGCGGCATACCATAAAGGAGTCTTCAGCCAGTGATTGTCAGAACTGTCGTTGCTAACCTTGAATAAACGGCTGGAGGTATAGTTCTGGTCGGCTGGAGTAGAACCTGTTTTGCCCCCCATACTCATGTCAGCAAGAGAGCGAGGCCCTTTTTTTCCAGACTTGCTTTCGCATTTATCGAATCTGCGGTAGCAGTCACCGATTAAACGGCATTTACCGTATATTGCATGGTAAGGATTGTTACTTTCGCAGATGTTTTCACCGTGGTATGCAATCATACTTTCTCTGTTGCCGTAGTAATACTGCTTAACTCCGTCGCTGTTAAGGAGATTATAGTATGATGCTACATTGGCACTGGTGATGGAAGCCTCATAACCATATTCATTGAAGGTTGTAAAGATACAGTTATTCTCATTTTTGATAAGATTCCTGAGGTCTATAGAGGAAGAATTTGCACTAGTACATCCAAGAATTGCTGAATCCCCGATAAGATTATCTAGTTCATATAAATTTGCACCTCTGCCGCGGTGATCGTAGGCAGATTTTGCTAAATCAACATAAACACCTGAATGCTCTACACCGGTGATTACATATCCGGCATGCTGCGGAGCATAGGCATCGCTGTCTATTTCCTTAAGCTGAACACGGATATAGGTATCGCTGCCGCTATTAATGATCTGATATTTATATTCAACCACCCAGTCCATGTCATAGTCTGAACCGTACTGGAAATCTTCATAGTTGATACGGAAAACACCATGATCAGGTCCTAATGTTTCAACATAGAAGTCAGCTACCTGATTGGTAGACTGTCTTTTTCTCCAATCCTGGCTGCTGCCGGTCTTGCGGTGATCCCCTTGTGGAGAGTTATAGTCGTCGTATTCGTCTGGATCAATGTAGTCATCATTGAATTTCAGATCTGCAACGGACTTGGCAAAAGGCAGAATACTAACTGTGGTTTCCTTGCCGTTAGCACCTGATACCGGAATATTAATCTGCGGAACATTCGGCTGCATTGCTACAACGAAGGTGCGTATCGGATTGTTTTCCTGTTCGTTGTTAGGTCCTGTGAAGGTAACAGCTTGAGGATTCTGACCATAAAGCTTGGCCACACCTGCAACGTTATAGCTACCGTAACTGTATGCAACACCTGGAGCTATACCGATTACCTGAGCAAGATTATCAACCTTCTTAAGTGATGGAATAAAGAATTCCTGATCTGAATCCTGTGTATCTTTTATACCGCCGACGAAATATTTTCCTGATTTGATTTTGATACTTTCAGTTTCAGCCTTTACAGCTGCAGTATCATCACCATTGATCTGGTTATTGAATTCAGGACTGTCAAAAGAAATGTTTTCATCTGCAATAAGAAGAGATATCGGTTTGGTACAGTAGTCAGGGCTTCCTGCCTCAATTGGATCTTTTCTTTGGACGTAACCTATACTCAAATAATGTTCATTAGGCTCATTATCGGATTTGATGTCCTCGCCTTTAAAGTATCTTGCTGACTGATAGAGCATGGATCCTACCGGATTACCCCAGTCTTGACACTTTCCTGATGCGTTGAATCCTGCAAGATTATCATTTACATTACGCCAGCAGTCATAGTATTTTGAATTTTTGTCACCGGTGTTTCGGCTGTATATACTGAAGCGGTCAAGGGTAGGAATGATACCGCAGTAGTAATCATCTCTTGTACATTTTACCCCGGTAACATTAATATCACCGCTGATAAAATCATTTACACTGGTATTATCACTTTTATAGTGTATTTCATTGGAGAAATTATCGATATTAGCACGGAGAGCACCGCCTGACAGATTGCTCTGCCATGAGCCGGTTATAAGGCCGAATTTAATTGCCGGTCTGCTTCCTTCACCGTACTGCTGCAGAAGACCTATAGGCTGCCATACCGGATCACTTTCCGTTCCGTAGTTTTTACAGCTTTCAGAGTCATGAAAATCTGTTGTACAGCTTACGGTAACAATATTGTATCCGTCTACAGTGCCGGTGAATAAGTTATCACTGGTTACCTTACCGTTAGAGTCTATTTTTTTCTGTTTATTGGATGCGATAGCATCATTGGTATCGGAGTTGGCGGTCTCACGGCTTACCCAGTCCCAGATGTAACTAAGCTTGTTAGCACAGGTGGCTGATGTTGTTTCTACTCCCGGCATACCGGCACACTGAACCTTGCCGACGCGCATACCGAATGGCAGCCAGCGGTGCAGCTGGGCACTATCGTCATTATTGTAGTCATAGGAGAACATGGCGAAGAAATAGGCATCGGTATCATTGCCGGTTGCAGGGTAGCCGGTAAAGTCGTTTACGGTGAGCTTGCCCTGGTACATTCCATCACCTAAAACCTTGCCCCAGGCATGGGCATCACGGAGTACACGGGAATGAGCTATAAGGGAGGAATAATTTCCGCTGCTGTCCTTAAATCTTACCGGCTTGGTGTTCTTGGTGGCAATTGCTGCAGCATCGGAATTGTTTGCAAAACGGGTACCGCCGTAGAGGGCTTTTCTCAGAACGTCAATACGGCTGGAGGTGGCATAGTTGAGGAAGTTGCCGCTCCATGTTGTTCCTGAACAGGTGCCGACTGTACGTGTAGGATTATCTGTGTTGGCCCACATATCCAAACTGACTGTTTTTGAGGCAGTTTCAGAACGACCTACAGGAACCCAGTATCCGTATGAGTCTGAACCGATAAATTTGCTGCTACCAACATTAACCAGATCTGATGCATTTTTTCTGTATTCGTAGCAGTATTTTGACTCAAAAATACCATAGTAGTTGATAGACGGGTCGAACATGATATCCAGCTGTCCGTCACCGTCAATATCGGTATAATCTGAATAGGCTTCAGAGAACAGATTGTGTTCACGCCCCATAGTAAGCATAACTAATTGAGGTATACCTATTCCTGCTATACCATACGGAGCCTCAGCAGTCTCGCTTGTGGCTATTGCATTAAGTTCATCTTCAGACAGGCTGGAGCTGTGTCCGGCATATACCAGTCCGGCGGATAATCCGGCTCCTGCCATCAGCACAGAAGCATTGATCATCCTTGAAAGATGTTTAAGTTTCAACATTTAATATCCTCGTGTAAACGTTGTATATGATTTAATTAAAAAAAGATGTTAACGCAAGTAATATCATTAACAGCAAATTAACAATAGTGACTATTTGATAAGAAATACTTCACAATTTTAACATTTTAACATATTTTAAACATTATATATTTTTTATGAAACAAAAAATACAGAATTGAAGATTTTTAAAAAAATTTTCTTAATTGTTCAAAAAATAGCCAATTAGATTAAATGATGAACACAATTTTTTAATAAAAATGTTTTCAGTTGAATAAATGTTATAAAGGTAGTGCAAAAAACAAATTATGATAGTTTTATATAGTTTATAAGTTGTGTATAAATAACATTGAAAAAGTTATATTTAAATAATTAAACACCCCGGAAAATTGTGGTGAATGAGAAAATTAAATCAGGATAAACGGCTGAACGGTGACTTGTATGAAGGTGGTGAAGGCATTAAATAATAAAAAATATATAATTTTAATTATTTAATGCCTTACAGCAGAATATTTCTCATGAATCCGAGAGTAGAAGATGTTATCATGAGACCTGAAAAACTTAAGACATATATAAGGCATGATTAAAAATACAGCCTGCAGAGTAATGTTGAGGCTGGGTTGGTATCATATGTCATAAGCAGTGATGGAGATATAGGCATATCGAAAGGCTCATTGCTGCTTTATGTAATGTAAAAGTATTTGGATAAATCGAAAAGGTGCTGTCAGAAGAACTTAAACAAAGGATATTAAAGACAGTAGAAATCAGGGATCAGATATTTACCATGGGATATGCAGAGGCAGCAGTCAGAAAATTATTTAGAAAATTAAATGGTCTTATGCGGGATGCTTCCGGCTTAACCGGTAGAAAAAAAATCAGACTTTTATTTTTTTATCTCCCGGCTGTATCACTGGCACTGTTATCAGGCATTAGTCCTGCTGATACCGGTAGGGGACTTAAAACAGCAGAAATGTTTTTCGGGGATCTGGTTACCGGCAATCTGCTAAGCGATTTTGAACAGCAGCGGTATCTGAGTCAGAGTGGCAGACTTTTAAAATCAGAAGGGTTCATGAAGTATTCATTATCCGAAGGATTATGCTGGAGCATGCGCAGACCTTTCAAAAAGGCCTGGCTTTTCAATAACAGTGAAACTGTGGAGTTTGCTCCCGGAAAAGCTCCTAGAAGGATTTCCGGAGAAAAGGAGCAGTCGATAGATCTCTTAATAGAGCTGCTTAATAACGGACTTTCTCAGAACGGGGAACGTCTTCTCCGCAGTTTCGAAGTGGTTCCGGAATATACTGACAGTGATAACATTTCTACCGGTGTATCGATAGGGGACGGCGATGATATCTCTGACGGACCGGTATGGAACGGCAGAGGAATCTACCTTATTCCTCAGGATAAGAGGGTAGCTTCCCTTATCTACAGAATATATCTTGCCAAAGCACCGGCTGAAATTCCCTTTAATGATAGTGATAATTCCGGCAGAAACCGGGTTATCTCAACCATAACCATTATGGAGCATGACGGTGGATATACCAGAATGATCTTTAAAAATCAGCGGATGATTAATATGTCTTCAACTGACAGCAAAGGCTTCTGCTATGCTGAATAAATTGAAGTCTCTGCTGGTTTTCGCAGTGGTACTGCTTCCGGTAATTACCGGGCTTACGATTTGCTATACAGGTAATGAAATTCCGCTAAAGGCGGATTTACGCTACCTTCTTCCTGATTCCGGCAGAAATCCAGCCGACAGAACAGCAGATTTTTATACAGACAGGCTTTCCCGGGAGCTTGTTTTTCTGGCAGAAGCCGGTAATGAAGATAAAGATAAAGATAAGGATAAAGATAAAGATAAAGATAAAGATAAAGATAAAGATAAAGACAGTTCCCCTGTTTTCCCCGATAAAGACACCGGTGCGCGGAAATCTGCAGCTATTCTTTCAGAAAAGCTTTCTGAACTCCCCTTTATCTCCTTAAGAAATTCACCAGAGATGATGAACCGGGGCAGTTTTCTCTATGAACACCGTTATGCTCTCGGCGCCGGATATTTTATGAAGAATGGTGAGGCTGATACGGAAAGCCTTAGGGAAGAGGTTCTCAATGTGCTTTATGAACCTTTCTCCGGGGTTACCGAAAAAGAGATTAATGCCGATCCTTTTTTTACCATGAGGCACTATCTCAGAAACAGCGGGGACTTTACTCTTGATGAAAAAGGACTTCTGAAGCTTCACACTCAATCAGGTAAATCCGCATATCTCGTGAGTGCCTTTATCAACAGAGAGCAGCTTAACCGGGAAGAAAAACAGAAACTGAATGCACTTGCCCGTGATTTTGCTGCTGCATCAGGTGATTTTGCCGGGAGCCGCAATTATTTCTCCGGAAGCTACTTCTTTACAGAGGAGGCCTCCGAAGCCTCCATGCGGGATATACGGTTTATCGGCACAGGTTCGGCAGTCGTTCTAATCATACTTCTTTTACTGTTTTTTAAATCGTGGCGGCCGATACTTAAAGCAGCTGTCGTGATAAATCTGGCGGTGCTTTCAGCAACAGGATGTGTTGTTACTTTTTTCGGTTCAATTCATGTTATTACCCTGGCTATCGGATCGACTCTTGCCGGTATTTCCTTTGATTATGTTCTGCATGTGCTTGTCAGGAGAAAGCTTTCACCGGATGAGCCGGTGAAGGCTTTAAGAAAGGCTCTGCTGCGACCGCTGCTTTTAAGTCTGTTTACCAGTGTGGCGGCTTATGCCGTAACCGGGCTTACCGGACTTGCCGTGCTCAGGGAGCTTGCGGTCTTTGCCTCAGCAGGTCTCATAACAGCTTTTATGCTGTCATATTACTGGCTGAGTCTTGATAACAGTTTTTCCGGAAAAAAAGCCGGTGAGATAATTAATGACGGCAACGGCTTTTTTTTCCGGACAGTCAGAAAAATATCCCTGAAAATTCCCCGAATGACAGGTGCTGTTTTGATGGCTGTTCTTCTTACCGCCGGAGGTATTGCTGTGAGCATGGTAAAACCTGATGACTGCGTCAGCAGTCTCGGTATGAGTCAGACAGGCATTTCCCTTATGGACAGGCATATTAATGAATCTTTAGGCGGTTTTAAAAACTACAGCTGGTATATTCTGGAGTCTGATTCACTTGAAAACGCCCTGGAGTCATGTGAAGATCTGCTTTTATCACTCAGTGAGTCTCAAAAATCAGGTGTTACCGCTCCCTGCAGTATTATTCCTTCAGCCAAAAAACAGCGTCAGAGTATTGAAGCCTACCGTAAGGCAT
>OMYE01000177.1 GCA_900315145.1 uncultured Pseudomonadota bacterium
CGAGGGGATATTTGCCGGTTCTTCAAGCGGAGGGGCGCTCAGTGCCGCCTCAAAGCTTATAGATGACGGAGTCAGAGGTAATATAGTGGTCATTCTTCCGGACAGAGGTGATCGCTACTTCAGTCGTGATCTTTATGTCTGATTTGTCAGGTGCGGAGGAACCGGATGCAATCCTCTGCATCTCTCTCACATGTTGAAATTTGACACCGGATATGACCGGTGTATCCGGATAATCCAGAACGACCTGGTTAAAGGCATAATGAATATCGATGGTAAAAGAAGACAATATGCTGTTTTAACCTTTCTGCTGTCCGGATTATTCAAAATAAAAAATCAAATTTAAATCAAATTTAAATCAAATCAAAAATCAAAATAAAATTAAAAAAACAAAAGTATATATTTTGAATATATATGATTTATATCTATAATTTCTGAGGTGTTACTTTAAATAAACAGCCGATCAGTATATGATAATCACCGTATTTAACTGAAATTGTCTGTTTTAGCGGGAATAATCATGAAAAAACTCCAGTGTGAATTATGCGGAAGCATTGATCTTGTAAAGAATGGAGATTATTTTGTCTGTCAGAGCTGCGGTGCCAAATATACACCGGAGGAGGCCAGAAACAAAATAAACATCAACGTGAATGTTTCAGATAACGGCATAACCCCGGAACAGCAGATTGATAATTATAAGGATCTGGCGGCTAACGCATATAAGGCCGGTAACAATAATGAAGCATACAGCTACTGTCAGCGAATTCTGGAACTGGACACTAAAAACAGAGATGCCTGGTATCTTAAAGGTCTGACATCAGCCCTCATGAACTTTGCCGCTGCAAATTTTAATCTTGATGAGTGTGTTCACTGTTTTAATCAGACTCTGAAATACGTAAATTCGGAGGAGAGCCGTATCTGGGAGAAAAAGATCCCGGATGAACTGGAAAAGCTTGTAGGTATTGTTTTTTCAATCATCTACGGGAAGTACGGCATATATGATCTGGAGTTTCTGGCAAAGTTAATTAATGATTTTGTTAATCAGGTGAATAAACACTGCTTTCCGGTTTTTATAAGGTATGCCCCGGAAAAAATAGAACCTGTAAAAAAGGTGGTTGCCAATACCATAAATAACATCGTCTGCAAAATAGTGGACGGGGAGTTTTTTCCGCAGCTCCCGCAGAATAAACCGTCAATGGTACTTGCAACCGATACGGCCTTAGATTGCGGCAGGTTACTCACCGGAATCCTGAAGATAGCCGCTGCAGTTCAGCAGGAACTCCCTGAAAAGCAGACTGCCGTATATGACAATATCATCAAAATCAATGAAAGTCTTATTGTATCGCTAAAGTACGGTTTTAATCCTAACAATGGAAAATACGAAAGTATTCTCAAGCCTGACAACGCGGTGGTAAATCATCTGACGGATATCATAATGGAGGCCCATGCTGAAATAAAAAAAATCAATCCTAAACACCGGATACCGTCACGCAGCCGCTATACCGGTTCAAAAGTCCGGATCTGGATCATACTGGTGATAATTGCGGTGGTATTTCTGATGATAAAGTCATGCAGCTGACATCTGCCGTAAGTCTACAGACAGTGAGTCCTGCCTCATCAGGAAGGAGATCTTGTTTTCGGTCTTAAAATACAGGAGGCAGTCCGAATTTTTAGACTGCCTCTTTCTTTTTTCCAGTGTGCGGGAACCGCAGGAAATCCACTTAAACATAGCGCTGGATACTTTAATAAATACCTTTAACGACTATGTTAAAGAATTACGTGACAGAAAGCTGCTCAAAAAAGGCTGTTCAAAAAAGCTTTATCCTTAGCCTGTGAATTGCTCAGTAGCTGGTTTACCGATGAGATAACCCGCGTTCAGGATTTTGTAACGCGTTTACGGGAGGATTTATTTCCCAAAAAGTCACGGCAAAATGCCTGAAAAATCAACGCAGGCTTTCAAAGAGCACCTGGATCGCAAGGATTAAGGTTTTGTCCCAGAAAATTTACTGGAAAAGTTGAGGACTTAATAAGGCAGTTACAGAAAATCCAGACATTCATGACGAAAAAAAGGAAATACTTCTTGCAGGAATGTCTTGAAATTATATTAAGTTAAATTAAGGTTGTAAGAATTAATATAATTTTTATATATGCTTTTAGATAAAACGAAAAAAATTAGAAAAGTCTAATATCGACATGTAAGAAAAGTTCTATAACAAAGGATATCATACAAACAGGGAATATGAAAAACAAAAAGGAAATCTCGAAATACCTGAAATTATTAGAACGCTGGTTTACAATTACTGAATCAGGAATAGCCGGTATTTTGTATGATAATCTTTCGTATGAACTATTCAATTCTGAAAGGCCGACATTTTTTTCTGCATCCGATATGCAGGTACTGTCCACTGTATTTACCGCTCCGTTATTACCGCAGGATTTCTCTGCAGTTTCATCAAATAACGAGATTCCTCTTACAATCTGGATAAGTGTTGCTGTCAGGATTAGAAAAAGGGCAAATACTATCGGGTATTTAGATACAGAACTAGAACTAAGAAATTTTTCCGGCAGACTTGAGATAACAAAATTCATAAAAAGTTCTGCTACTGTTATCATAACCATACCTGTGATAAGCGATCCCTTATCTGATTTGAAAAAGTTATTTCTCAGCAGCCCGAAAAAAGGTTTTATCAAAAAATAACCGGCAAAAACAAATGTCACAATTAACAAGGTTAGTATAAACATATGCTCAGGTACGATGTGGAATAATAACCATGTAAAGCCGCCGAAATAAGTACTTATAAAAAATATGCCGCCTGTACAGTAGCTGATATTTCTTTTAAAGCGGGAATAAGGAATATTACTGCTGGTTTTTCCGGTTAGGCCGTTCATGGCAAACTGACAGGTCTTTCCTTTAATGTCTATTTCAGCTATAAATAGCGGAAACAGGACGCTATGTATATGTTCAGGAGTCTGTTTGACTGTAGTTTTATCAACATGATAGTAGTCAATATCCTGAGTATTATGAAGAATCAGAAATTTT
>OMYE01000069.1 GCA_900315145.1 uncultured Pseudomonadota bacterium
CTGTAGCAAGGATTTCTTTTCCGGCAGGACAGTTCCTCCATCTGTATACCTTACGACATGTTGTAAGGAAGTTTATCCCGCGAAGCTCTTTCTGAAGGTCTTTTCTAAAGATATGGAGAGGCTTGTAACCGAACAGCCTGCACATCTTTTCAGAGTATGAAAGCCATGGAACCCCAGCCCAACTGTCTGGTTCACTCTAAACTGATTCCTTTTTCAAGAACCTTTTTCTGACAGATTGGTAATAAAGCCGGAGCCGGACACAAACAGGCAAAAAAAACCGCACTCTAAAATCAGGTGCGGTAACTGAAAGACAGAAAAAGAGATATAAAGATGTCATTATTCAATTCTGTATTCCGTGTTTTTTTATTATTTTTCTTTTATTTTTTTAGCAGTTTCTCTCTTACGGTTTTCAACCGGGAGAGAGCTTCCAGAAGAGTCTCTTCCTTTTTCGCAAAATGAAGACGGATGTAGTTCTTCACGGCTCCGTTTTTAAAGAAGCTGGAACCAGGAACAGCTCCGACTCCCACTATAGCAGCCAGATCCTCACAGAATTTCAGATCATCGTCGTAACCGAATTCTGAAATATCAACCAGAACATAGTACGCTCCCTGAGGCACGGTATGCTTAAGTCCTATTTCATCCAGTCCCTTAAGGAAGAGAGCTCTTTTCCGGAGGTAGATGTTCTGAAGCTCCTGATAATACTCATCACCGAAATTCAGTGCGGTAACTGCAGCCTCCTGGAGAGGGGCGGCCGCCCCCACCGTCAGAAAATCATGCACCTTTCTCGCATAATCGATTATTCTCCGCGGCGCAATGATATAACCGAGACGCCATCCGGTTACCGAATAGGTCTTAGAGAGTGAACCGCAGGAGATGGTTCTGTCCCACATTCCCGGTAGAGATGACATATAGGTATGTACATTCGGAGGAAACACTATATGCTCATAAACCTCATCGGTAATGACAAACACATCATATTTCACTGCCAGATCGGCAATGAACTGCAGTTCTTCCCTGGTAAACACCTTACCGCACGGATTGGACGGATTGCAGAGAATCAGAGCTTTAGGCCTCAGAGCAAACGCCCTTTCCAGTTCTTCGCGGTCAAAGGTGAATTCAGGCGGATTCAGATTTACAAATACCGGTTCAGCACCGGAGAGAATGGCGTCGGCAGCGTAATTCTCATAAAACGGGGAGAATACAATCACCTTATCTCCGGGATTGGTCACCGTGAGCATCGCCGCCATCATGGCCTCCGTACTGCCGGAGGTCACTACTATCTCCCCTTCCGGATCGATATTCCGTCCTGTCAGCTTTGACTGCTTTCTCGCCAGTGCATCTCTGAAGTTCTTCGCCCCCCAGGTGATGGAATACTGGTGATATCCCTCATATGCCACCCGGGAAAGTCTGTCCAGGAGCTCCTTCGGCGGATCAAAATCCGGGAATCCCTGTGACAGGTTGACTGCACCATACTGCTGACAGATTCTGGTCATTCTCCGGATAACCGAATCCGTGAAGGTGCCGCATCTGTCGGAAAGCTTAGCCATTTATACCATCTCCTGTTAAATGTTATAGCTTAAGTTACGTTCGTCGATAATACGCTTTGACTTATGTTCGGAGCGGGTATTGAGTCCGCCGTCAGGATGAATTACCACCTTGTACGGTTTCACACCGACTCTTGCCTTGATGGCTGAAGAAACTCTGGCAGCCAGCTCCTCATCTGTTTCACTGTTATCAGCATTCTTTTCAACTTCAACATTGTATTTGCAGGTCAGATCCTTTTCGAAGATTCTTACGAGATATTCACCGGTAATACCCTTGATACCGCGAATAACCGCTTCAATATCGCTAGGGAATACGTTTACTGCAGATACAATGAACATGTCATCCTTACGGCCCAGGATATGAATTCTGCCGTGGGTTCTGCCGCATGAGCACTTGGTCTGATCGATTCTGCCGATATCACCGGTTCTGAATCTTATCATCGGTCTGGCCTTTTTGCGCAGAGTGGTGTAGACAAGCTCACCTACCTGACCGTTCGGAATAACCTTGCCGGTATGCAGATCCACTGTTTCCACATAAATCTGATCCTCTGCGATATGCAGACCGTCCTTGGCATCACACATTGCCGCACACGCGCCATAGATATCAGAAAGTCCGTAGAAGTCATAAACCTTGGCACCCCACAGATCCTCGATAGCCTTTCTGGTGGTTTCAATTGAACCGCCCATTTCACCGGCAACGATAATGGTCTTGATTGCCAGATCCTTCTTCGGATCAATGCCGTTCTTCTTAGCGGTTTCACCAAGGTACCAGGCGTATGAAGGGCTGGTCCAGATAATGGTAGGCTGATATGTTTTAAGTACAAAAAGAAGTCTTTCACTTGGCAGTGTACCGCCCCAGATACATAAAGCACCGAGGTTCTGAGCCCCGATAACATCAGGACCGCCCACGTAGAGTGAGAAGTTTAATGCGTGAATGTAACGATCCTTAGGTCTCATCCCCACCTGCCAGAACCAGCGGCTCTCGGTATCCTGGAATTCATCAAAATCCTCCTTGGTGAACGGACTGATGGTAGGAACACCGGTTGATCCTGAAGATGAAGAAATGAAAATTACCTCCTCTTCAGGTACGCAGCAGAGTTCACCGAGAAATGAACCGACGCCCTGGGTTTCACGTTCAGTCTGCTTATTAATGAACGGGAACTTGGCGAGATCAGACAGTTCATGAATATCGTCCGGACTTACTCCGGCTGCATCAAAGGTACGCTTATAGTACGGAGAATTCTCATAGGAAAACTTCACAATCTCCTTAAGACGCTCAAGCTGGAGTTTTTCCAGCTCCGGACGCGGCATGGTCTCAATTTTCTCATTCCAGTACTTTCTTTCTTCCTGTACTTTTGCCATAAATGAATCCCTCTCTTTCTAATTGTCTAGTTAAAATATCTGTCAATGGAAAGCCATTTGTCATCCCTGGCCTTCTCTATCTGTGCAATCGCCTCATCACCAAGATGGGCAAATCTTTTCTGTCTTCTGATGTAATGCTTCACATCAGTAAACTCCGGCGGTCTTCGGGCGTAGTGGTACTCACTGTCATAGAATTCTGCCTGTATCCACAGTCCGCTGCTCACCGCCTCCCGTGCCACCTCCACGGTTTCCTCCGTTCTGAGCCCCCACCCGAGGGGACAAGGGGAGAGAATATGAATAAATCTGGTTCCCTTATACTGGGATGCCCGGGTAACCTTTTTCATAAAGTCCGGCAGATCTCCGACAGTGGCCGTAGCCGCATAGGAAATCCCGTGCGCCGCCACAATCTCAAAAAGATTCTTCTTACCGGTAAGACTCCCTCCGGCCCCTCCGGAGACCGGCGATGTCGTGGTGGCCGCTCCGAAGGGAGTCAGGGAACTCTTCTGAATCCCGGTGTTCATGTACGCCTCGTTGTCATAGCAGATATAAAGCATGTTGTCGTTGCGGTGAATGGCTCCGGAGAGCGCCTGAATACCGATATCCGCGGTACCGCCGTCGCCGGCGAACCCCACTACGGCCACATCATCAATCCCCTGGGCTTTATACCCTGCCACGATTCCGGTCATCATTGAGGCGGTACCGGCAAAGGTGGAGATAATGGAGTTGCATCCGAAGGAGAGCTGCGGAAAATTAAACCCTACCGCAGACATACATCCTGCCGGAACCACAGCAACGCTTTTTCTGCCCAGCACCTTGAGGGCAATCCTCACGGCAAGGCTTCCGCCGCAGCCCGGGCAGGCCTTGTGCCCGTAAAAATATTCCTCTTCGGGAAGAGTTCTGGCATTCAATGGTTTTAATGCATCAGTCATCGTATTCATCCCCGCTTATTCCGATAAATGTCACCCGGCGCTCAACTCCCTTTTTCAGGGAATAAAATATCTCTCTAATCTGTTCTCTTGATATATCGGCACCGCCGAGGCCGCCGATTACATTACAGGTTTTTACGTTAATGCCCTGTCCCTGCAGTGCTGAATTAACATTGGTAAAAACAGTACCCTCATAACCGAAGGAGATATCCTTCTCCAGTACCGCCGCCCCCTTCACGCCTTTAAGAGCCTCAGCCAGCTCTTTTTCCGGGAAAGGCCGCATATAGCGTATGCGGAGCATTCCGGCAGCAAAACCTTCACTCCGAAGCTCATCGGTTACGCTTCTCACCAGACCGGCGACTGATCCCAGGGTGACAATAACGTACTCGGCATCATCACAGCGGTAGTTCTCCACAAGATGGGTATAGGTTCTGCCGAATATTCCGGCAAAACTTCTTTCCGCCTCAGCTATAACCTCTTTTGCTCTTAACATGGCCTGATGTTCCCTGAACTTGAATCTGTAGTTCTGTTCCGGTCCTACAGAGAAAGCCAGACTTTTCGGCTTATCAAAATCAAACCGGTTATCGGTAACATACGGCGGCAGGTATCTGTCAGCCTGTTCCTGTTCAGGAATATCCACAACCTCATAGGTGTGGGTAAGCAGAAAACCGTCCATGTTAATCATTACCGGAGTCATCACCCGCGGATCCTCGGCCACCCGGTAGGCCACCAGAGCCATATCCAGCGACTCCTGAGCATTTTCTGCATAAAGCTGAATCCAGCCCTGGTCGAGAAGCCCCAGAGAATCTCTCTGATCCCCGTAGATATTCCACGGAAGAGCAGTGGAACGGTTGGCGTTCATCATAACCACGGGGAATCTGCCCCCGGCGGCATAATGGAGACACTCAGCCATGTACAGCAGTCCCTGTGAAGAGGTTGCCGTAAATGTTCTGGCTCCGGTAGCGGCAGCTCCGATAGCGCAGGAAAGAGCTGAATGCTCGGACTCCACATGCACGAACTCCGCCTTCAGGGAGCCTTTCAGACACATGGAGGACAGATGTTCAACCACGGTGGTCTGAGGAGTTATAGGATAGGCACTTATTACGTGCGGACGTGCCAGACGGACCCCGTGCGCAAGTGCTTCATTTCCTGATATAAACTTTCTCATTTACCGTGCTTCTCCATGGTTATGGCTCCTTTGCGGCAGACCCTGGCGCAGATCCCGCATCCCTTGCAGAAATCGTAATCGATCTCCACGTCTGTTTTTTTTCCATCATTTTTTCTGAAAATACATCCTTCCGGACAATAGAGGTAACAGTTAAGACAGCCGTTACATCTGCTTCTGTCACACACCGGAACCGATGTTCTCCAGGAGGCGTTTGTTACTGTCAGAAATCCGGCATCGTAGACCGTAGCCTCGGGAATCTCCTCAACAGTGAATTCAATATCACTGTGTACGGCTGGTCTCCGGCTCTTTTTACCGCTGTCATTATTATTTTTATCATCAGACATGAGCTCTACCTCTGGCATAAGCCTCCTCAACAACCCGGATGTTTCCCTCATGGAGCTTAGGATTCAGTCCGGTTCTGATGCCCTGTATGAGGGCATCAAGAGAAACCTCCCCGCTAAATCCTGCCCAGAACCCCAGCACCGCAGTATTGGCAATCGATATTCCCAGAATACCGGCCGCAAGTCCTGAAGCATCAAAGGTCACTATGTTTCTTCTGTTATTTTCTATATTTTTTACAGTATTAATGATCGCCACGCCGTTTTCCTTCAGTTCATCCCACGGGCTGTCACCTAACAGAGAATCATCCAGATAAAGGAGATAGTCTGCTTTTTTTATTTCACTGCGATCGCCTACCGCTCCTTCTGATATTCTGTTGAATGCCCGGATCGGCGCCCCTCTTCTTTCCGGTCCGAAAGAGGGGAAGGCAAGAGCATAATGATCATTGCTTTCTATCGTATAGGCGGTTCCCAGCAGAATTGATGCTGTAAATGCGCCCTGACCGCCGCGTCCATGCCACAGAATTTCTTTCATTTTTCCTGTTCCAGTCTTTTAATTTTTATATCATAGTTTTCAGATAGGTTTTATTGTGTTAAACAATGTCTGTAATTCTAAGTAATCCGATAGGAATTGTCAATACATATTTTAAAAATAATTTAAAATAGTATTCACAAGGTTTTTGGAAATGATTGAGAGAACAGCGTTCCAGGGCATGCAGAAGTTTTTTTTGACTTTAAAATCCTTTTTTCAAAAGAAGGATCCGGCCGTTACCGGATATGGAATACAGAATAAAAACATTAAAAGCCTGCAGTTTTGATAAACTGCAGGCTTTCTTAATTATCAATTATCTGCGACTTTATTTATCTCATGTTACAGCAGGCTTTCTGAGTTTTATCTACTATTTACCCAGCTTCTCCTTAAGATATGCCTTTAACTCAGCCATCTCCGGAGCATCCTGCTGACTGATGAAATCATAAAGAGTCACCTGTTCTTCATCTTCAGCAGCCGGAAGCCTGGTACCGGCAGCTGCTGCGAGATCCCCGCCGTTTTCAGCAAGAAGCTTCACAATATTCACGTTACCGCGGGTTAAGGCGTAGAAAAGCGGCGTGTAGCCGTCGGTATCAGCAGCATTAGGATTGGCTCCGGCCTTCAGAAGAGCTTCGATAATCCCCTTCTGTTTATCAAGATCGAAAGCACTCAGAGCAAGACTCAGAGCGGTATTACCGTCTCTGTTGCTGATATTCGGATCAGACTTGTGGGCAAGAAGACTCTTTACCGTATTTTCATTTCCTGCCTTGACGGCATTCATGAGAACCGTGCTTCTGTCCTCACCAGCCGGAACATTGGCATCTGCTCCGTGATCCAGCAGGAGATCAATCATCTGCTGATTGTCACCGCTTCTACCGGCAGCAGAGGCCAGGACGGTGTATCCTGCATTATTCACGGCATTTACAGAGGCGCCGCTCTCAATCAGCATAGCTGCCTGAGCCGGAGCATTGTTCTCCACGGCAACAAAAAGAGCTGTTCTGCCGGCTCCGTCCTTCGCCTCAAGATCCGGTTTAGCCTCCATAAATCTCTTCAATACCTCAGGAGCCTGTATATCAAGAGAACCGCTGATAATGGTTCTGAATAAAACCGGCTCACCGGCTGTTCCCGGTATGCGGGCGTTCGGATCGACACCGGCTTTCAGAAGCTTATCCAGTATTCTGACTGTCGACGCGGTACTGCCGTGACGGTAGAAGGAATTTCCCAGGAATACAGTCAGAGGAGTCCCGCCGTCAGCAAACTTTATATCCTTAAGCACCGGCTTGTAGACATCCAGCACCTTTTCAAGAACGGGGTCACCGCTGCTGCAGATTCTTTCGAGGAGAGCATAACTGCCGTTTTCATCGCGCATCATGATATCGGCACCGGCACCAATGAATGCGTACACCACAAGGTAGTTACTGCCGCCGGCGTTCAGATACTCATAAAGAGCCGGACGTTTGTTTTCAGAAAGGACGTTCGGATTCATCCCCTGTTTAAGATAGTCAATAATCTTATCATCATCCTGCTCACTGATAAGTTCCATGAATTCAGCCGGTTCAATAATGTTTTTATCGGAGACGGTCGCAGGAAGAGATACATTAACCTTAAGATATTCCTCGTCGGTTACATCGTTATCACTGCCGTTATTCACAACATCACTGCTTACACCGGTCTCTGTTCCGTCCGTCTTTTTCCCGGCATCAGGAGACCCGGCGGCAGCAGTCACCAGAAGTTTATCCCCTACCCCGGGAATTCCCTTAAGATTGGTGATAAGATTATCCTCATCAACTGTTACCGGACCGCTGACGAGATACTTACCCTTTGCCTCTTTAACGGTGAGACTATCCTCATCAACAGAAGTATATATATTAACCTTGAGAATCACCTCATTGCGGATAACTCTGGCATTCTGTTTAACCGCATCCGGCGGCAGCAGTTTTTTAAGGCTGTCCCGCAATGCGTTCATTCTGAGATTACCTACGGCGGCAGCCTGGGATTTACCCTGAGCCTCACTGTTGTATACTGCGGAAGCATCCGCAAGTGACGCCAGCATCAGTAATGAACCGGCCATTATTTTAGATAACTTCCTGTATGAAAACATCATTACATTCACCTCTAAGTAAATAACAATTATTCTTTAATACGGCCTGCAGCCGGAGGCACATGATTATTAAGGGGCACGGTGGCAGACACACTACTCCCGGTACCGTCCGTCACTCATCATCCGCATCCTTCTCTTTATTCTCACCAGTTCCGGCCTCATCACGGAATTTTGTAGTGGCATCTGGCTCCAGCCCTTTCCCCTCCCAGGGAGTATTGTCTTCCGGATTTATCAGTTCACCCACGGTGATTTTAAGATAACTGCCGTCCTTAAGCCGGAATACCTCCTGCACCCGTGATTTACCGGCACTTAATTCTCCGTAGGTTCTGGCCCCGGTGCCGTTTTTAAGGGCGACTGTCATCATCTCTGCGGCACTTGCCGTCAGATGATCCTGCATTACAATAAGCTTAAGTGATGTTGACACGCCGTCTTTTTTATTCCTTATATCCCTGACGCCGCTCCGGTCCTTGATGCGGTATAAAACGGCATCTTTAGGAAGCATGAGAGCAGCACTCAGAGCCCCCTGCTCCAGCATTCCCCCGGTGTTTCCTCTTAAATCAATAAACACCCGTTTCTCATGTCCGGATTTTTTCTCTCTGCCGGCGGTTTTAACAGCACCGCCGTTATCCGTTTTATCCGGTTCATCCGTATCACCGATATCATCAATAAGAGAATCCGCCACCAGATCGACAATCTCCCTGCGGAGAAGCTTTTCCGTACCGGGACTGAACCGGAATATTTTAATGATTACCGGATTTTTTCCGGTTTTCACCACCTCGGGATAATTTCTGATATCCCTTGACATCTCCAGATCCTCCGTGCCCCCGAAGCTGTTAAGAACAGTAAGAGTCACGGCAGTATCCTTTACCCCTCTGATTCTGGCGGCTGTTTCATCAAGAGTGGAGCCGGTGATGTCATAGCCGTCAACAGCCAGCAGGATATCCCCGTAGTAAATACCGGCCTCATCGGCAGGAGACCGCGGGAACGGAATACAGCGTACCCGCCCCTTTTTTCTGAACGAGGCTGCGGAAATATATGAGGCATAGCGATCACCTGAGGTAAGCACAGTATTAAGCTCCTGCTCATCCATGCTATCGATATTTTCCGGACTAAGTCTCTCCAGCACATCCGCCGGATAACCGTAGGATCTGGTGCTGATAATTTCATGGATCTCTCCGGATCCCGGAACCGCGAGAGCCCCCTCCGGAAAAACTCCGGCAAGGACCAGCAGACCAAATACCGCTCCTGCAGCCATCTGTCTGATATTCACTTTGCCTCTTCTCTTCATGCCTGTTTTATTGTATTTCCTCAGCCACTCTATGACAGAAATTACAGTCTGCTTAAAGCATCCGCCTCTTCTTCAAGCTCCCTGAGCTCCTTCTGCAGCCTGATTATTTCCTTCTTCTTGGCTTCATTGTCGGAAATACTGTTGGCAGCGGCAGTCTGCTTTTTTAACTGTCTGTTCTTTTCCGCAAGCTCGGCCACCTGGGCGGCATTGGCTTTTTTGCTCTTTTTAAGTGAGGCCAGCATACCGTCGACCTTCTTCTGCTCATATGAAAGCTGGGATTTCAGAGTATTAACCTCCTTCTGCTTGTCAGCGACCTGCTTCCTTAAAGCACTGTTCTCCTGTTCCTCAGCCATCTGTTCAGCTTCAATCTGGGAAAGTTCTGCCTCACGATCCTGAAGACGCTTTTCATATTTGGCCGGACTGTAGCTGAATAAGCCGCCCTGACGGGGATCATCAGTCGTATTACAGCCGGTAGCGCCGATAAATGCTGCGAGCGCAATTAATGCCACAATGGAATGCTTCATAATCCATCCTCCCGTACCTTTAAAAGTATTTAATTTCTATTCTTTTTTTACGAAATAATCCGGTATTGCTCCGCCGTTCAGTGCCGGTAATCCGTTCCTGCTTTCTGACTCCGGCGGAGTTTTCCGGTGCTCCTTATACAGCCAGTCTTGATGAAATGCTGGCAAGCTGGGAATTGTATGCCTTCATTTCCTTAATCTGGGCATTCAGCTTCTTGATTTCCTTGTCAAGAAGCTCAGCTTCTCTTTTATTGCCGTTGTCTCTTGCGTCCCTGGCCACCACCTGCTGCTTCTTAACCTCCTCTTCAAGAGCCTTGATATTCTCCAGGTTCTGTTCCTGAAGCTTCTTTATGTCCCTCTGCTCCTTGGCAAGCTGGGATTTCTCCACCTGTTTTTTCTTATAGGCGGTGCGGAGCTTTTTACTTTCGCTGTCCAAAGCGCTGATTTCCTTTTTCAGCTGGGCGTTCTGATTTCTTGACTCCTCACTAACCTGACGGGCATGAGCAATACAGTCGTCGAGCCAGTCTTCACGTTTAGCGTATTCAGCCTTCTTGTCTGCCACATGCTTGCCGACAAAAAAGCCTGCGAGGCTGCCGACACCGGCACCGATGGCCGCACCGACGAGAGTTCCCTTGGTGTTTCCGCCGATAATATTGCCGAGAAGAGCACCGACGGCTGCGCCGCCGGCGGCACCGGTGAGCGTGCCTTCAGTCTTGGTACGGGTACTGTCATCACGGATATTGGTGCAGCCGCTGCTGCCCACAGCGGCTATGGCCACAGCCACACTGACCGCAATAATGTTTTTGTGAAGATTCATTAACATGTTCATAATGTTCCTCCTGTTGTTATCTACAACTAAAAAAAATCCAACCTCTCCGGTATTTTTAAAGTTCCTTTATCATGCATTACCTTCTTTTTACTGTTTAAGATAATCCTTTGACCATCCTGATGAATTAAAGCGTTTCTCCTTCTCATAACTTATATAGTGCGCTCTGGTTACGGCAATTCTTGCCTTCTGCGCCGTAAGATCGGTTAAACGGCTTGCTGTCACGGCATCACCGGAATTCTTCCTCTCCTCATCAATCTTCTTCTGAATATCCTCCTCGTGAGCCGTAAAACCGGCAAGCACCAGATCCTTAGGCAGTTTGCCGAGCTCCGTCATGATTTCCCCGTAGTTATTAAGACCGGATTTAACATTGTAATCATACTGCTCCGCCTTCTTTCTCAGGTTTTCCGTCGGAGCGTTTCTGGTTATCTCCAGTTTATTGAGATTCTCCGCAAGATACATGCCTCTTTCACAGGCGATCTTTACCCATATTCTGGCGGAATCCTCATCTGCCTTGCGCCGTACTTTAGCCATATCAAGAAGCGCCGATCTGGTTCCTTCAAGCTCCTTGTTAAGAGAATCCCTGAGTCCGGCCTTTTCCAGTGCCTGACTGATATGCTCAAGTCTCTTTAAAGCCTCTTCGGCAGGTACCGACTCCTTAGTACTGACATCCGCTACGGATACCGCCGCAGGCATTTTGGCGCCATTACCGCTGCGGTGCCCCTCCCAGGCCTTTTTGATATCCGCAATAGCCTGATTATCAGTAAGTATTGGTGCACCGATGGCGATTCTGAAGCCTAAAGTAGCCTTTTTGTTAGGCTTCATACCTTTTTCAGCCGATCCGAGATAAAAAGGCTCCTCGGCTCTTCGCGATGATACCATGTCATCCTCAGGGGTAAGATAGTTGCCGCCGCGCATGGTAAAACCTCCGCTTCTTCCCTGATAGTATTCAACCCGGTAGAGACTGGAGGTCATTTCCTGCACATTGCCGAGCATATCGTGGAGTCCTAAAGGATTAGGCTTTAATTTTCCGACCTTCTGCACCTTGTTATGTGATGATGACGGACCGGAAAACCATTCATATGCCGAAAGCTCATCGTCTTCATCATAAGGAGTGTCCGCATCAAACACCGTTGATTCCACTTTGGTTCCTCCGCGGGCCGCGAACTCCCATTCCTCCTCGGTAGGGAGTCTCACGTATCCGGGATAGGAACCGGAAACCGGCAGAGCCTTTAATTCATGTTCAAATAAATAGGTGTTGAGCTTATCAATAAAGTTCTGGGCTTCAATCCAGGAGATTCCGGTAACCGGATAATCATCCCCGGCTCCTTCAATCTTTTCCCCTGTAACCGCCTTATACTGCTTTACGGTAACTTCATATTTTCCCATATAATAATAGCGGCTCTCGTTATCCACAAAGCCTCCGCCGATAACAATGGCTGTAGGCGGTGTACGGAAGTCACCGGCGACATCACCCATGATAAAGGACTGGCCGTCAAGCGGGCCTTTACCGCCGGTAACTCTTACCCGGCGAAATTCAAAAACAGTATTGTCAGGTCCCTTCAGCACCAGATCATCCTCATCGGCATATGCTGCAGTGCTTCCTATAAAAACCAAACCGCATCCGGTGACCAGCATGGCCTGCCATATAAAATTAAGACCGTTTAAAAAGCCTTTTTTCATAATTATTCCTCCCGGCAGCAGCCGTCTTTCATTGAAACGTTCTCCGGACCGTTTCACATAATTCTTTTAAACATCCCAGCCGGCAGCTCCGGCCGTTAAGCTGTTTTCTCTCCATCCGGCTCTTATCCGCATTCCCGGAAACAAAGCCCTATTCATCGCGAAGGGATTCTGAAGGCTCAATCTTCAGTACCTTTCTGGAGGCAATGAGTCCGGATACCGTGGCAATGGAAACAGCTATGGCCAGAGTGCACATAAAGTGAATAAACTGGAGATGACAGAACTTCTCCCCGCTCTGGAGCTGGAAGGCAAAACAGCGGTTTACAATATATGAGAGCACTCCGTACACTGCAAAGCTTATCAGCACCCCGCCAAGGGTAAGCATAAGTGAGCACCCCAGTGGATAAACACAGAGCTCTGTGCCGTGAACCCCAAGAAGTCTTAAAATGGCCAGTTCCTTGCGTTTACGCTCGACGTTGGCATAGACATTGGCGATAAGACAGCAGGCAGCCCCCAGAAGCGAGGCTGAAGCTATCAGCCAGAAAAGGAGAGCGAGATAACGATCCAGAGACAGTATCTCGGAAATACGGTCGGCCCGGCTCACGGTCTTAATACCTTTCTCAGTAAGTTTATCCTGCAGTGTGATTACATGCTCCAGATCCCGAGCGTACATTCTGAACCCGGTATATCCGCGTCTTTTCAGCATAAAGGCATCTTTACCGTCAGATGTTCTGCCGTCAACAATCTCTCTCTGCTGCAGGAGCCCTAACTGCCCTAAAAGTGCCGGTGCCGCCAGTACAGAACCGGTATCATCACCGAGTTCCGGAAGAACCCGGAATTCCGCGGTGAAATCCACACTGCGGGAAATCACCTCCTCATCCTTCCTGTCGGTATTGATATAGGTCACGGTGACCGGAATTCTTACTGTATACTCTGCCGGTTCCCCTTCACCTTTGTATTGCGGATAAAGTTCACCAAGAAGCTTAGGTGACACATAGAATACCCTGGCGGCAGGAACATCAGTCATGGCGCAGAAGCCTTCCTGCTTTTTTCCCCTGCGGCTTCCGGCTCCGCCGGAGGCGGCACTGCCGCCGTCCTGTAAAACGCAGACGGCATCGCTGAATAAATCCTGATTACTGTTTAAACTGCGGCTTATGTCTCCCGGGGAGGCCAGCTCCTCCTCTTCCTCCTCAACACCGCCGGAAACCATATCAAGATAAAGATTACCGGTAGCGGAATCATTTCCTCCGGCAGTACTCAGGGATATTCCCTGTTCCCCGGTTTTTTCCCGGACATCATCCTCAAATATGTCCTCGATAATGGCATCGCCGTCATCGATAATGAAATCATCCTGAAAAAGCCTGCTCTTATCCTCATCCTCATCATCTGAGGCGTCTGATGTCGTACCTGCCGGAGTATTATCCGTTTTAACTGCAGGTTCCACCGGTCTTTTATCCTCTTTTGCAGGTTCCGTGAGCACCGGACCGTCATTATCGAGAACCTGAGCCATATCATCATCGCCTTTGCCGGCAATATCCCCGGTAAATTCCGGATTTACAGCAGTTTTATTCTTATAAGCGTCTGAATTCTGAAAATCATGTTCCGGGGCATCTCCGCCTTTTTCTGAAGGGGACTTCTCCTTAATATCTGAAGCCGGAGAATGAAATCCGTCTGCTGATTCTCCGGAACCTGAAACTGTCTGAGAGGAGTTTAGGACAGTATTTCCGGAGGAACCTTCAGGCTTTGCCAGGCTGTCAGGCTTCATAAGAGAAATATTCTCCGCTTTATCCGGTGATTCCTTTTCAGCAGCAGGTACTTTATCCGGTGAAACCTTATCGAAGGAAGCCTTATTCTTTAACACTGAAGCGTCATTTTCCGGAGTCTTCTTTTCAGAGCCCTGCCGACGGCTGTAAGAGACGATATGCCGAGATCCCGGTCATTTACCGTGAGTGTAAGATACGGATTATACGGCAGAACCAGCGCCTGCTGTCTTCCTCTTACTCTGTCGGAAAGTATGTCCAGATCGTCTCTTGAGGCGGGTGTTCCCACGGTGGATACGGCATAAACCACCCGGTTCTCAGGAAGAAGCGGATGCATTCTGCCGATTTTCTTACCGTCATCAACCTTTAATGACACGGCAAAACCGGTATTCTGGGTAAGCATGGCCTCCCTTACGGCATCCAGAGCATTATCAACAACCACCAGAGCCTTCGGGGTCACCGGATAGGCTTTGTTTTCGGCGCCCGGCCAGTTAAGTTCCGGAACCGCCATACCGTCCTTAAAGCTTTCAATCTGTTCAAGTGAAACCAGATCAATATAGGCGGCTGCAGTAACCCCGGCACTTTCCGGCAGGATCCCCGCAACCTTAAGCTCGCGTACCGCCTTTACCGAACCTCTGTCTCTGGATACCCGCACCTCCATAATATCACCGGTGTGAGCCCCGGTTCTTTTGGCGGCTTCAGCCGTAAGAACGCATTCATCCTGCTTCGGCGCGACAATATGATAATGGGCAAGCAGCGGGTCTCCGGCTGCCGTAGGCAGTAAATCCAGGGATTTTCTGTTTTTAGAGTTTTTCAGCTGAAACTCGGCACTGGCGGAAAGACGGCGGGTCTTAGGGATAACAAAGGAAACCAGCGGATCCTTACGCTGTTCTTCAAACCATCCGGCGTCGTAACGTTTTTCATTTACCGACATCAGCTCCATGGTGGACGGGTTATTGAGCAGCCGCTGCCGCAGGGTATCCATAATTCCGGATTTCAATCCGAAGAAAAGAAGAAGCGGGGTGGCAATAGCGGCCACCGCAAACATGACACAAAGACTCATGCGCCATTCATGCAAAACATCCTTATATGATAGTACGGCAACTGTCAGAGCTTTAGTCATGCTGTCTCCCGTTTCGCTATATGCAATAGCTTTTCATCATTGATATCAGTAAATCCGTGCGCAGGAATGTGTACTGCATCAGTTAAAGTGCTCAGGAATATCCCGGGACTTAAAGTACTCTGAAAGGAGCACCAGGGATATTTCACCGCCACTTTTCTCTAAAAAACACAGCCGGATTTATACTGTTCTGTTATCAGTTTTTATTCAGTTATCAGTATTTTTAATATTTAATTCTGTTTATTTCAGTATTCAGTTCTTAACTTAATCTGCTTATTTATTGTTTTTTATCTTAATCTGTTTACTGTTTGTTTTTTTTATCTTAATTTATTTCTCTTTCAGACTTCACTGCCTGCGAAGGAGAATCGGCTCCGGAATTCAGATATTTCATTTATATCATACCCTGACCAGAGTTGACGTAACCCTGCCGTCATTCCGTTCCAGACTGAAAGTAACCTCACAGTCGGCATGCTTATGCATCAGAGCCCGGTCATGGCTCACGATAAGCAGAGCGGCATTATTCTCAGCCACCGTCTTTTTAAGCAGTCTGCAGATATCCTCTGCTGATACAAAATCCACTGCTGCCGTCGGTTCATCGGCAAGCACCAGCTTCGGCCGGTGCACAAGAGCCCTGGCTATAGCTACACGCTGACGCTGACCTCCTGAGAGAAACTGCGGTTTCTTGGCCAGCTGATCATCAATGCCCATGGCTGCCGCCAGCTCCGCGGATCTGTTTTTCAACTCGGCGTGACTCATCCCGGCAAGCTTTCCGGGAAGCATAATGTTCTCCTGAACGGATAAAAAAGGAAACAGCCCGCCTGACTGCAGCACGTAGCCGATATCCGTTCCCCGGATTTCCGCCTGCTGTCCGGCAGTGGCTGCAAAAAGATCCTTCTCCCGGCTCCCGTCTCTCATAACAAACTTTTCCGCCCTGTCCGGTTTCAGAATCAGGGCGAGAATATCCGTAAGAGTCGACTTTCCGCAACCGCTCTGCCCCACCACGGCCAGAGTCTGACCGCTGTAGAGATCCAGCTCCGGCACGTGCAGAGTAAAGGAGGAACCGTTCTTATGACGACTTAAAAACAGTTCCCGGACGGAGAGAAAGCTCATCATGGCATGAGATCCAGAAGAATCGGTGCCACATAGTCATTAGGATCATCACCTTCATTCAGGGAAATCCACTGGCTGGTGTCATCATGAATGGCTGCATAAGCATTGATTTTTGCTTCAAGATTGCTTAAGAAGGCATTCTGTTCATCCGGCCCCCAGCTTTCCCACAGCTCATTGTTCATTTCCATAAGTCTGCTCTTATAAGGGAGTCCCTTCAGGAAATCAGGCACCAGTCCTGATTCGGCAATATTGCCGGCGCTGGCCATCTTTTCCGGATCACGGGCAGCCACTGCTGAAGCCGCCTGCAGAGAGGTAAAGAAGTCCTCACCGCTTACCTGATTGGTTTCACCTGCTTCTAGCACCTGTTTGAGCAGGGTGGAGATAGCATCAAGCTGTGCCTTGGTAAGCAGGAGTCTTACCTCCATGGACTGTCTTGAGCTTTCCTTGAGATCCTTATCGGAAACCCAGGCTTCAATATCTCTAGGAGGGGCAACATTAGCCTCATTACCCAGCCAGGTGACGGCAGCGGCATGCAGACTTTCCTTTATGGCATTCTGGGAAGGAGCCACCAGAACATCCTTGGCGGTATCAGGAATTACCACATCACTTTCACCGGTACCGGTAAACTCAGCTTCCGCATTAGAGGTGTAGCTCACGATACTGGCACTCAGCACGTCGGAAATAGATGCGAAGCTGTCAAGATTGGCGGCATCAACCTCCCAGAACATGGATTCATCCTGTCCCTGATTATGTGACAGAGTCTTGAACTGGGAAGCGGCCACCTTATTGAACTTCTTGTTATTGCCGGAGGACATTTTCGGCTTGATATGAATGGCGTAAAGCTTGACGTCATTACTGTCAGCAACGGCTCTCAATGTTTCCTGATCCATACCTGAGGCATTCCATTCATGACCGAGCTTGTGTCCAGGAGCATCGCCCACCAGAATCACAATACGCACGGAATTATCGTTCCAGTTGGTGCTGTTGATGGCGTCATTCACGCCGGAGAACATATCTTCATCAAAGGTCTGGGAGTCAACCTTGGTTTCCTTGACCTCCTCCATAGTCTTTACAAAATCATCAATGCTCTGCAGTTCAGGGGTATAGTTTTTGGTGACATACTCCAGACCGTCAATGGTTGATGAATCTCTGAATCCCCATACACCGAAGGAGATACGGCTGTTTACATCCTTATTCTTGGCGAGCTGCTTGGAGATATTAATCATGGATTCACGAACCTTGTTAATATAAGGTCCCATACTGCGGGTGGTATCAATAACCCATACCACATCAAATTTGATATTCTTTAACTGGTTCGCCTTTGATTCGGAAGTAGTGGTGGAAGTGGAGAGATAATCCTTATTGGTCCTCAGGTCCGAGGACTTTCTGTCCTTTTCAGAACTGTTGACAGCCACAATATCCAGAAGTCTGGACTCACGCCCTTCAAACTCCACAACCTTGTAGTCGATAATAGGCATCAGAGTAAAGTTCTCCACGTTATCCACAGACATTTTCGGTTCCATGGATAATACCGGGAAATCCTTAGGCAGGGACTTCTTGCTTGAGGCCGCCTGATCTATGGAGGTGTAATAACCGTCAACTGAAGAAACTCTCTTATCCTCAGGCATATTGATGAGCGATTCCAGATATTCATCATCCTCAAACATCAGTACCGGACTGCGTCCGTCAGGATGGCTGAATGTGAGACACATGGTCTGCTTCCATTCAAAGACATCATCACCCTTTATCCAGCCCTTGACGGTTCCCTTGTCATCAGAGCCCACCTCATACCATCCGGCTCCTGTAGCCTGAGATTCACCTGAAGGTCTGGTATATACAAAATATGACGTAAATGTCGGCAGATTATTTTTAAGAATCTTGGATCCGTCACTGTCAGCATAGAGAGTAGCCCCCGGACGGGTGAGAACTCTTAAAGGAACCTTGGATCCCGCCTCTACAGAGACAGGCATTCTTGCATCATCGGCGAATATTGGAGAAGCACTGAAAAACAGTGCAGAGAGAATAGCTGATCCCAGCAGAGAATACTTCAGTTTCATATCGTAACCCCGTTGCAAATTATCATGTCAGAGCCATAAAATCACAACACGTAAAAATCTGCTAAAAAACTTAATTAAAACAAAACGTTTGTTTATTCTGTCTGTTTTTTCTGACAGCTGTTTTACGTATATTCATTTTCCGGAAAAACCTCCGATGCACAATTAATTCAGTGTAATTCAGAATATCCGCCGTTAAAAACGTATACAGCCGTTTTTTGTATATTAATCAAACTAAATTTTCGCAAAACTGAACATAAAGCACAAAAAGATTATCTGTCACGTTGTGGAAATGAAACTGCCGTAGATATACAGACCGCTATGGATCTGTTAAGTGTGATTAAACAGGCGGTCAGCTGACACCGTAAGAAGTAAGAAGTAAGAAGTCTGTAGCTGAGAGCAGTACCGGCTGATTTAAACATAAATCAGCCGGCAAATTCCGGGATGAAGGCTTAATCCGGTAGAAATTTTATTATTTGGATTATGTGAGACAGAAATAGCCGGATTCCGCCAGGTATCTCTGTAAAAAGGGACGTTTTGAAAGAAATCAGGGCTGTGCAGCCGTTCATTTTCACCGCCGGACTGATGCAGGCATCAGGAATTATCTTTTCTGCATGGTCATCCGGCCGGACAAAGCAGTAATACCGTCATACCGGACTGAAATACCGGAGAATCTCCTTAATTACCACATCCTGGTCAATCTTTTCCTGCTCCAGACGGTTTCTGCCGTTGACACCGCGTTCAAGAGTCTTCAGGGCTTTTATCTCCTCCGGAGTCAGCCATGTTTCTTCAGGCGTGCATACCGTATCTTCAACCGCCATTTTATCAGCATGCATGTCAATCATCAGGGAATTCATCATTACTGATGGTACCTTTATTCCGCAGTTTTTCCGGAAATCCGCCAGCATGGCATATCCCCAGGAATCAATATCCCCCCAGTAAACCACCCGGCGTCTCATTTTAATCCACGGTGCCCCGGCCCATCCGAGATTCTTTCCGGTTCCGAAAATCGCTACAGTATTTTTAAGCGGTGGCAGCATATAGCCTGACTGTTCATTCTCCACTACAAGCAGATCTGTTCCCGGCGGATTGATTCTGAAAAGTTCCTCGGCAGATACCTTGAGTATTGAATAACCGTTGGTAGAACCGGTGAGTTCCGGATCCAGAATAATCATATTGATAAAATTATTCGGCTTGGCTACAACCCCGAGAAACTCCCCGAGGTCTGCTGCACTCAGCACGTTTCCTCTGGAGGCGTACACGGCCTTGATGATACTCCAGATGACATTTTCATGTCTCTCGATAAACTTGGTGTCGATGTTATTCACAGGAAGGGATCTTACATAAAGTCTCCCCTGTCCCATATTCTCATGAAGCTGCGGATAAACCACGCATAAATCATTAAATTCATCATCAGTGAGTTCCCAGAGAATCCGTAAAAGCCTGTAGAATACCTGAACATCAGCAAAGGTGAGTTTCTCCAGTCTTCGACACCGGTTCATGAAACCGGTGATACTGCTGCGGTGCTTCTCTCCCGCAAGTTCAAAAAGTTCATCCCAGTTGTTTACGACAAGATACTCCGGAACATCCGTACCGTCTATTCCGTATCTGTATTCAATGCTTCTCCGTTTTATAAGATGCTGATGCGGAAAGCTGCGCCAGTTCCAGATAAACTTCTGATAACCGCCGACATCCTTTACAATCTCCTTCTGAGTGGGAAGCTTGAGCTTCAGCTCGATGGGAAAAGCTCTCTCTCCGCACAGTCTGTCTATCAGATGACTCTGATTCAGTATCTCATTCTTAATGATTTTTTCAACAGCTTCTCCGGGATTTATCATCCGTTTTTCCTCGTATTCCGTGTCCCGGCTTACGCCGGTTCTGATTGGGTGCAGCTTTCGATGTACTCAGGCACATCACACACCAGGTGTGTTTTCCGGTTCCGCCACGCTATCCACCTGAATGTCAAATTCAGCCGCCAGACGTTTTTCCTGTTCCTCCTGACGCTTATTCTGCTGATCCTCATACTCCTCCCATGTAAGCTCATGGGCGCAGCTGTCATTTGTTTCACGGGCGATATCAATGTTCTTAAACGGTGTAATGAGATTAATATGGAGCTTAAGCTCCTTGAATATCCGCAGAACTCTTTCACTCACACGGTCAGAGGTATTGGAAAACGCCTCGTCCAGAAATACCGTACAGTATGAAGGCACATCACTGTTGTCAGGAGTCAGTACATAAGCAAGAGAGGCTGCCACCACGGCTCCCGCAAAGGCCTCCTTTTCACCGCCGGACTTACCGCTGCTTGATTTAAGCACATCCCTTACCTGACCGTTTCTCCGGTCAATCTCCTCGGCCACAAACTCCCGGCGCAGTCTTGGATCAAGCAGCTGGCGGTTATCAAACTGCTTGTCATGACTAATGGCATTGTTCAGAATATCCATTAAATCATTGAGGCTGGCGAATCTGGACTCATGGTCACTGCTTGTCAGCATATTACCGACCTTTCTCACCGCCCGGTTGAACTTCTCAACCACCGGAGACTCCTTGGCCTTCTGCGGCGTTATCCGCAGATAGGAGTTCTGCTTGAACTCTGCCTTGGACAGTACCCGGTTGATCTTCATGATACGGTTGTCGATATTCTGCATTTCCGAATCAATCTTGCTCTGAATCAGGAAGACACTCTGGGATATTTCAATATTCAGCTTGTTCTTGAACTCCTCCACCAGAGCCGGCAGCCCCTCCTTTTCAATCTTCTGGAGATGTCTGAGATACATGGCGATATTATCAGGTTCAAGGGAATCATCCCATTCCGCGGTAATACTGGTCCAGCGCTCATTACGCATAAAACCGGAAAGAATTCTGGTAATGGCATTGCATACGGTACTTAGACTGCCGTTCAGCTTCTGGTGCTGATCATTCAAAGCATTATCAATCTTTCTGATATTCTCCCCGAGAAAGACATTGCTGTCATTGAGTTTAAGATGCTTAACCTCATGACTCAGAATGCTCGTACCGGCACTGGATATTTCTCTAATCTCACTCTGTGATTTAGCCAGTTTATCCTCAATGTCCTGTTTTTTATTCTGCTGATCATAAAGCCTGTTGCCGGCATTAATCAGTTCATTATCCACATTAGAGAGCTTTTCCTTGGCATCCTCGTAAAGCTGCTTGTATTTCTGAATATCCATATCATTCAGAATATGCCGGCGCTGTTCTTCAAGCTTACCTATCTCAGCACTTATTTCATCAACAGCAATATCGGTAAATGAATGGAAATTCTGCAGCTGCATCAGCCTGCCGATAACCTCCTGAATCTTTTTATTCTCCGCCTGAAGTTTCTTCTCATTGGCAGTCAGCCTGTCCATTTCCCTGCTGAGTTTATCATATTCGCCTCTCAGCATTTCCAGTCTTTCCCTGTTGGAAAAGCCGAGATGCCAGTTGCGCAGGTCGTTAATCTTAATCCGGTCATTCTTTTCAAAGAAGCCCTCACGGCGATGAATAAGGCCTTCCCTGGTCATGGAAAATTCCGTGGCGTTCAAATCATCAACACTGTCGACACAGGTCAAATCATGCTTAACCAGAAAGGTCTGCAGCCAGTCAGTGAACGGATGATCCTTCCAGTTTATTTTCGCCAGGAAGCCGTCATCAGCGAACTCCACCGTATCATTAGAGACTACCCGCGGTACAATCTGCAGCTTCACATGGACATTGTTATGACGGGCGTTCACCCACGGGGTAATAGTCTGATAGTCCTCCTCCGATACCAGCATGATATGTCTCATACCGCCGAGAGCTCTTTCTATGGCGCCGCGCCATTCACTGAAGGCACTCTTTACCTCCATGAGTTCGGCAATATAAACCAGACGGTCTGCCGGAATATCCAGCTCTACCACCATGGCTTCACGAAGACGGATGAAATTAATGTCAACATTGGAATCAGGATGTTTCTCGAGACTCTTCAGTTCACTTTCTATCTCCTGTCTTTCATTCTTCTTGATGTAGATATTGGTTTTATTATCAGACAGTCTGTTGATAACCGCATCAACCTCGTCGTTTCTTGCTTTCTTCAGCTCTTCGCTGCGACGGAGATTATCGTAGAAATCCTCTTCGGACTTAACCTGCTTTAACTCCAGTTCTCTGGTAAGAGCGCTGTATTCTTCGTACTTTTCCGAAACCCGGCGCAGCTGTTTATTAAGTTCATTAAGCCTTGACTCAATAAACTGGATACCGTCACCGCCTTTTTCCCTGTAGAGAAGAGCGTAGTTTTCGTATTCAGCAGTAAGCTGTTCCTTTCTTTCCCTGATACGGCGGCAGATATCCTCACACTCATTGATTCTGACCACTGTCCGGGATAATTCATCTGTGTAGAATCTGGCGGCGAATGAGGCCACATAAGGAATGATTTCCGTCTTGGCCGTCTCCAGCTCGTCTATATCCTTTTCGATTTTTTCCTTCTTGTGACATTCTTCAGGCAGATCCTTCAGCATATTGTACTGATTTCTGGCATCCACCAGACGCTCATGGGTTCGTCCCAGATCATCAAACTGCTTCAGGGCCGATTTAATATCATCAACAACCTCACTCGGTTCAAGCACCAGATTTCTGATAAGAGAGGTCAGATTATCGATTTTTTTAAGCCCCAGGGCGCGGGAAAGCAATGCCGGAGCATTATCATTCTGAATATTCAGCCGGTGCTTGAAGCAGGTCTGGTACTCAGTAAAATTATCATCACATACGCGGATATTTCTGTACTTTTTAAGATAATTCTTGAGGGTTCTGGTATCACTCTGACTGAAGGACTCCAGTATTTCCTTAACCGGTATCTCATCTTCAGCCACGGCATATATTTTTTTCACATCACTTAGAGCGGTTGATTTGCCCGGGAGATAAAATACCGCCAGCAGCACCACCTTTTCATCCTTAAGAGTATGCTCATAAACCGCCTCCAGTACGGAAACAGTTGAATCCTCGCGCATGGTTCTGGCGTAGAGTCCCTCTTCATCAGAAACATTCCCGAAGTTTCCGCGCATGTAGGAAACCAGTGAACGATCCGAGCGATCCCCCTGTGAGGCGGCAATATTGAACTGGGCCTTACCGGCTGAGCTCAGAAGTATCATCAGACCGTCTATAATAGTTGACTTACCGGCACCGTTCTCTCCGGTTATCAGCGTTCCCACTCCGTCAATATTTATGGTATGCCCGCCGTTAAATGAACCCCAGTTGTATACGGAAAGCTTACTGAGCTTTATCTGATCATAAAGATGGAGACCGTCCTGTTCTGCCGGCTGATCCTGCTGACTGTCTTCAGTACCGGAACTGTTAAAAATCCCTTCATATCCGGAGCTGTCTTCCTTAGAAGAATTGTTAAGGCCGGAGACTTTTTCAAGTTCTTTTTCCGCCGGTGCACCGTTATCATCGGTGAGTTCAGTGCCGGCAAACAGAGGCATCGTTTCTTGATCGTTCATATGATTATTTCTTTCGTTGCAATATTTATCCTGAACTGTTTCAGGGAGGTTTTACTTATACAACCGGTGATTCCGCCGGTTTATCCTGAAAACAGCATAAAAAAACCTGCCGCCGTCCGTGAAGAGGCACCGGCGTTTCATTAAAGTTCCTCAGGTTCCTGTTCGTCATCAGGAACCTTGACATCGTGCGTCTTGTAAAACTTCCGGTACGCATCCAGCTGTTTACGAAGAAACTCCAGACTGATAACTGTTCTGATAATCGGCTGAATTCTGATTCTGTCACCTTCAGAGGAATTTATTATCTTTATAAGATGCTTACCTTCAAGTCTCTTTAATGCGCCGTTGGTCTTCATCCTGTCCTTGCGTGAACCGGACTGATAATCGTTAAAAAAAGGCACCAGCATATCTTCGAGATGTTCGAGATCCAGTACTACCGTGGTTTCACCTTCAGACACTCTGCTATGGTAATATTCCCGCAGCAAAAGGAGTACCACCGAATCAAAAGCGGAAAGCTTTCGCGGTGATATAAGGTAGAGATCCCGGCCTTTTTCCCCGGAGTCTTCATCATCCGTCTCCTCCCTGACGTAATTGGCAAGGTAGGCGATGCCCTCAGCCTCATCAAGAACCATCCGGAGATTAATATTGGCAAGATAACTGTTGACCTGCCGGCGGTTGCGCAGATACAGATTGTATATCTCCTCGTTATCAGCATAGGAGATGCAGCCGCTTTTCATTATGGTTACTATAAGATTTCTAATGTCCTTAGAAAACTCTCCGCAGCTGTCATTACCGTAGTCATCGCTGACACCGCTTAAAGAATCAGTAAGTTCTGAGTAGTTATTATCCATATATATTCATACCTGTGGTTCAGCTTTTCAACTGGAAAACGTATCATATAATCCAAAATCCGTCCGGGAACCGGTCTGCCTGTCACTTCCGTCAGGAAATAGAGTCTCTTAAACCTTTTAACAAAGATGCGGAACCGGTTAAGCCATTTTGTCCCGAAACTGCAGTATCAGCATCAGCTGATATCAACAGTCTGATGCGGTATTCTTATCTTTAACTTTCTCCCCGCATGTCTGTTATCATCAATCAGTATCTCGTCATAGATGCCCGGAGTGATAACCGCTTTCTGCTCATTGGCGACCCTGATGTAGGCCACCACCTCCTGCAGACCGTAACGGATGGTATTCCCGGAGACAATATCGGCAACAGTTACCGGTTCATCCTTTCTCTGCTGACGCAGAGCTCTGACGGTCCGGTTGAAGCTGGCCCTGACATCCTGCATTCTGACTGTATCCAGCATTCCCAGAATATCATTGCTTAATGTTCTGCCGGTTTCATGAATCACCATATTTTCGGTATTAATTAATCCCACCGGCTCAGCTATGGTTATGCTTTCCACAGAATTAACATCGGCAGAGCTGTTTTCAATATAAATATCCAGCTCCGCCTTATTGAGATTAACCCCGGAATCCTTGAGATGCAGCGCCATCTTATCAAGTTTTTTAAGCAGTCCGGCAAGCAGTCTGTTTTCCTCAAAACTTGCACTCTCAATGTATATTCGCAGATTCTCATCGATACGCTGGCGCACTCTGATAACCCGGCTGCTTTCAAAATTCAGCTTATCAATAAGATTCTTTAAAAAGAACTGCTGATCGTCAGTAAGGTTACCGGCTATAGGTTTAGCCAGTATTGCATTTATCTGTCTGGTGAAATTATCAGTGGTATTTTTGTCAGAGAGCAGATTCATAAAACCTTCATAGGCCGCACCGTAATCAGTCAACCTCTGCTGTCTTTCATCATTAAGAACATTCTGCAGGAGTTCCCCCTTGGTATAGCGGGACTCGGATATTCTGATGCGGATCTGTTTATCCACATCCCGTGATTCCTCTTCAAGACGCCGGAAATCCTCCGGCAGACGGCAGGCTATGTCATAGATGGCTCTTATACGTTCTCTCTGCTCCTCAGGAGAAAGATCCGTATCCTTTCCTGCGCGTATCAGCTCTATTTCCTCTTCAATCTCCTTCTTTTTAAGGCGCAGTTCCTTTATTCTTTCTTTTTTATCCGAACTTACCTGAATATACAATTTCTGTATTTCCGTCTGGAGAATCTGCAGATGAGTGGCTGAGGTGGAGACGATTCTGGAATTAAGAACCGTACACATATTGATAGCCTTCTGGGCGGCATCACTCATGGTGAGACGGTTATTCATCTCCCTTATCCAGCCGTTGGCAATCCATTCACGGAAATAAACCGTGGCGGAGGATCTGTTTTCATCAGGATACTGCTTCTGTAACTCACTCAGAAACTCCGTAAGTCTCTCTCTGGCCTCAATATAATCGACCTCGGATTCCTCCTGAAAAATGTTCTTTAAGAAAGCCATAATCAGAGGAGCATTGTCTGCCCGCAGCAGTTTTAAGGTACGGTTATCGGAAATAAGCGAACCGTAAAAAATAAAATCATCCAAAAAATTCATGTCAAAATCTTATATTTGCAGGATTATGTCAGATCAGATAATAAATCAGAATATATCCTGGAGGAGAGAAAAAACATAATCAAAGAAAAACATGGTGAAAGGAATCCGGGAAAGAAGGCGACTGAGACTAGCGACAGTATTCTGCCCGGATACTCTCACGTCCACAAAAAAGTCCTTAAACTCCGGATCTGCATTAACATCATCAGCATTGGCTTAAAGCTGATTACCTCAAAGATTATTTCCGGAATCCGTATTCTACCGGATTATTAAAGCTTTCTTTACAGCCTTCTGTCACCATCTGAAGAAACCTCACCTGCCGGTTTGCCGGAAGCATCATTTTCATTCTCTCCGTCACCGGAAACCTTTGAACTGAGATTAATCCCCATATTCTGTTCAGATATTTTTTCAAAAACCTTCTGCAGTTCGGTTTTCTGCTCAGCGGAAAGCTGATTGCTTCCCCAGCAGAATAAAAATATCATAAAGACAAAATTAAACAGACCGTTACCCCATGTCTTGTAATTAACCCAGATATCCTCGGCCTGTTTGAAGTCAAAACCGGTAAAAGACGGCAGTTTGAATGCGATAATGTAGTTAAGGAAAGCGCAGGCTATAAAATAACTCACAATAACCCAGGTGAATTTCGTAATCAGCTTCTGCGGAAGCGGAAGTCTCGCATCAAATACCGTATCTACTATATTCTTTTTAAAGCCGTACTGACATACCAGAATAGCCAGAGCAAAAAAGGTGTTAACCACACTGACCTTCCATTTAATAATATCCGGATCCTTTATGACGATTGTGGGTACGGCGAATACCACCAGAAGCAGAATAAAAATAATCTGAAATCTGGTAATCTTTTTATAGAGAAACAGACACCCCAGGAAACTTATAATGGAAGATATTAAAATTGCCGCTGTCGCATATATCAGGTCTCCGCCTGAAAACTTATATGTAAGATAAAAACAGACAGCAGGTAAAATATTCAGAAAAAATTTCATCTTCCGTACCCCGGGTACTATATTGTTTATTAAAATGAATGAAATTTTATCATAAAACCGATAATTTTAATAGAAAAGTTAATAAAGCCGCCGGATTTGCAGATGAAATTACAATGCCTTTTTTCTTTCTGCTTCAAGAGAAGCAGATAAAAAATTTTTTCTGTATTTAACGCCGCCTCCGGACACGTATATTGAAAGCAACACAGTTTTTACAATATAATAACTAATATTTATACATACAATCAAATAACCATAACAGCTACTCCGTGTGCCGACAGACTACCATAGCAGATTTAAACACAAGGATTATTCATGAATACCGAACTCACCTCTCTGGAAAATTTCGATGAATTACGAATGAATTACTACAGCCGTCTGCAGAAAGAGATCCCAAATTTTTCACTAATGGGAGGTGTGATAAAGAGTTTTCTCGACAGAATTATCAAAGACGGCGGATTCTATCTGCGCATGCGGACCGAGACTCTCCCCAAGGTAATCAGTTCAGGAAGAATCAAGGGGAATATGGAAACCGGAATCAGTACCAGCGGCGAAGGCGGAAAAGCGAGAGTACCGTCATGCGCCGCCATGTTCGGCTGCGATCCGGAAAAAATGCAGCCGGCTGACTACCCTAAGTTCGGTTACCTGTCAGCAGACAACCACCTTCAGAATCTTCTGGTTTCAGAAGAGATGTCTACTCTATACGGCGGCACGGTGGTTAAGCTGAAAAAAGAAAACTTCATGCACCGGACCACCATTACCATAGGTGATTCCCTGCAGCTCGGAAGATGCTACGGACTTATTCCGGACAGAGTTGACAATGTACTGCCGACCTGTGTATACGGCCTGAAGCACGGTTCCGACTTTGCCTATCCCAAACTTCCTAACGCCGCAGTGTGCTGGTACTATCTGGCTACAAAAATCGTCAGCAAAACCCTTACGCCGGAGAATTTTTTTGACATGGATGCGCTGATTGGCGATCCGATGCCGATTTTTGAGTTCTTTGAACTGCAGTACCACGGAATCATCGACATCACTAAAGATGTGGAAAGAGTCGATATTTTTGATTATTCGGAGGTTGTAAACACACCGGAGGTGGCTGCCGCTGCCGGATATTTCAAATCACAGGGAATTCCGTTCTCCGCCCACAGCACCATTGATTCCGTTTACCACGAACTGCACAAAAAACAGTAGTTTCGGTAATCATCACCGGTCTCCGGAGAAAAATCTGCCTTATAATCAGCAGAAGCTGCGAAACGGTTGTTTAACTTTTCAAATTATGCACTACCGAACAGAATTGCCGGGCAGGTTTACTGTATATTATGCGTGTTTTGTCAGTCAGCCTGCCTGTCATCCGTCATATTCCTCCTGAAAACAGGTATTTTTAATCCGGCGGGAGATTTCGCAGTCAGACTCCGGAAATTTATTTTCCGGTTATCCGTTTACCATCCGTTTTTCCCGAAGCACAGGAACATTATGAGATTAACAGACTTAAATATATCCGGTAAGAGAGCATTCAAAGGATTCAGTAATTTAAAATCCGCTTTTTGGCTCAAAGGCCTGACCGCCTTAATTATGCTTTGCGGAACATCAGGTATGATTCAGGCTGCTGAAGCACCGGCAACCGGATCTCTTGTAATAGAAAACGAAAGCTACAGCTATACCACCGGCTTTTCAGTTGATGAGGACTCCGTCAGGGCAGACGGCAGTAAAGAGGTAATCGGCTACTTTGCCGAACATCCTGTGTATAAATCCGCAGCACCGGGATACTCCCTGAGACCTGTTCTTGCCTATGTGCAGAACCGGGAGAGTCTTGATGCATCAGAGCCGGGAGCTCTGCTCACCACTACCTTTGTGCTGCGCTGTGCCGACATGAACAGAGAATGCGTAAGTGATGAACTGAAAACTTTTGCCAGAATGAATAACGTCAACGAGGTTTATAAGCTGAGAACACTTGAAGTTGCCGATCTTGAAAACTGGCAGAAGGTATATGACTACTACCGGGGTCATCAGAACGAATTTGCAAGATTCTATCCGGTGCTTGATAAGGGCAAGGCTCTGCGCAACAAAGATTCCGGATTATTCGGTGGCAAAGACTCAGGCAGGCTTTTTAAACAGTCTACCGACTGATTTTTTAAGGATTATCCTTCCGGATAATTTAAGATGTTAACCGGAGCGGAGTTACTGAAAAAATATATAAAGAAAAATAATGAATCCCCGGCTGCACTCCACACCGGGGATTATCAACATACCGGGGATTATTGATGTTTTATTTTCCTTCCGGAAACTATAGATTAGGTACCACCTCTTTTCTCAGGTAGTCCTTGAACTCATCCTTCAGCTTTTCATTATTCATGGCATATTCAACAAAAGCCCTGATATAACCAATCTTTGACCCGCAGTCCAGACTGCGTCCTTTGAGAACGTAGGCTTCAAGATTTCTTTCCTTGAGAAGGAGTCTCAGGGTATCGGTGAGCTGAATCTCCCCGCCGGCACCGACCGGAGTTTCCTTAAAGAGACGCCAGATATCCTCTGTAATAACATAACGACCTACAATGGCGAGATTTGAAGGAGCCTCCTCTCTTGACGGCTTTTCCACAAAACCGGTAATTCTGATGCTGTCACCTGGATTAAAGGTTCCGTTCTTGAGTTCATCGGGAATATCGATGATACCGTATGAAGATACATCCTCGTCTCTGACCTGTTCCACCATAATCTGGCTGATACCGGTCTCTTCGAAGCGCTCAATCATTTCCTTTAAATTGTCTTTTTTAAGGTCTGATCTGTATTCATCAATCAGCACATCAGGAAGAATTACCACAAAAGGTTCATCATTAACCAGCGACTGGGCACACATAATGGCATGTGCCAGGCCTTTGGCCTCCCCTTGTCTTACATGCATGATGGTAACATTAGGCGGACAGATGGACTGGATTTCATCAAGAAGCTGACGTTTTACACGCTTCTCTAAAGTAGCTTCAAGTTCGAAACTGCGGTCGAAGTGGTTTTCAATAGCATTCTTTGATGAATGAGTTACCAGCACGATATCCTTTATACCTGCCGATACAGCTTCGTTAACCACATACTGGATCAGAGGCTTATCAACAATCGGCAGCATTTCCTTTGGAATTGCCTTGGTAGCAGGGAGCATTCTTGTACCTAAACCTGCTACCGGAATAACAGCTTTGGTTATTTTCATTAGAATGATGCTCCATTCATTTTAGCGGTAATCTTGAAAGGCTTAACAATGCCGGTTCCCTTCTGATAAACCCCCTGATGCCAGTATGGATCATCAGCAGCCCATGCTTCGGCTTCCGCTAAAGAATTGAATTTAGCAATAATAGCTGAACCGGAAAAACCTGCTTCACCGGGTTCCTCGGAATCAATATTAGGGTTCGGACCTGCGAGAAGCAGACGATCCTGAGCAATAAGCTCCTTTAATCTGGCAATGTGAGCAGGACGGGCTTTGGCTCTTACTTCGTTTGAATTAGGTATGTCTTCAGCATAGATTAAGTACCACATAATA
>OMYE01000172.1 GCA_900315145.1 uncultured Pseudomonadota bacterium
ATGCCTTACGGTAGGCTTCAATACTCTGACGCTGTTTTTTGGCTGAAGGAATAATACTGCAGGGAGCGGTAACACCTGATTTTTGAGACTCACTGAGTGCCGAAAGCAGATCTTCACATGACTCCAGGGCGTTTTCAAGTGAATCCGCCTCCAGAATATACCATCTGTAGTTTTTAAAGCCGCCGATTGACTCATTAACGTGCCTGTCCATAAGGGAAATACCGGTCTGACTCATTCCCAGACTGCTGACACAGTCATCAGGTTCCGCCGTACTCACAGTAATTACTCCAGCAGTAAGGAAAACAACCAGCATTACCGCACCGGACATTCGGGGGATTTTTAAGGAGCCCTCCCTTACCGCCCGGAAAAAACAGCCGTCTCCGTTATTATTTCTTACATCGGTATTTTTTCCGGAAAAACTGTTATCAAGACTCAGCCAGTAATATGACAGCAGAAAAGCCGTAACAAGGCCTGCCGACGCAAAGACCGCCAGTTCCCTGAGTACGGCAAGTCCGGTTAATCCGGTTATGGCATAAGCCGTCACACTGGTAAAAAGACTTAAAAGCAGAGGTCGAAGCAGAGCTTTTCTTAAAGCTTTCACCGGCTCCTCCGGTGAAAATTTTCTCCTGACCAGTACATGCAGAACATAGTCAAAGGAAATACCGGCAAGAGTCGATCCTATAGCCAGAGTGATGACATGAATTGAACCGAAGCAGGTAACCACAGAGCCGGCTGCCGAAAATATCGCGAGATTTACCACGGCAGCAGCTTTCAGTATCGGCCGCCACGATTTAAAAAACAGCAGAAGAAGTACGATTAGAATTACAGCTGATCCGGTGCCGATAAAACGGATGTCCCTCATGGAGGCCTCGGAAGCCTCCTCGGTAAAGAAGTAGCTTCCGGTAAAATAATTGCTGCTCCCGGCAAAATCACCTGATGAGGAGGCAAAATCTCGTGCCAGTGCATTCAGTTTCTGTTTTTCATCCCGGTTAAGGTGCTCTCTGTTAATAAAAGCACTCACTAGATATGCAGATTTACCTGATTGAGTATGCAGCTTCAGAAGACCTTTTTCATCAAGAGTAAAGCCACCGCCGTTTTTAAGGTAGTGCCTCATGGTAAAAAACGGGTCGGCGTTAATTTCCTTTTCAGTCACTCCGGAAAAAGGTTCATAAAGCACATTAAGAACCTCTTCTCTCAGACTTTCCTCATCAACAGCACCGTCCTTCATAAAATAGTCGGCACCGAGAGCATAACGATGCTCGAAAAGAAACCTGCCCCTGCTCATCATTTCCGGAGAGTTTCTTAAAGTGATAAAGGGAAGTTCGGAAAGCTTTTCTGTAAGATATCCAGCCGACTTCTGGACTGCGGCATCTTCATTAGAGGAAAATTGTGAATCAGAAGAAACGGAAGCTTCCTCTCTACTACTATCCCTGTCTTCGTCTCCGGTTTCTGCCAAAAAAATTAGCTCGCGAGAAAGCCTGTCTGTATAAAAATCTGCTGTCCTGTCAGCGGGATTTCTTCCGGAATCAGGCAGAAGGTAGCGTAAATCAGCCTTTATCGGGTTTTCATTACTAATAAAACATACGCTGAGTCCGGTAATACCAGGAAGCAGTACCACTGCAAAAACCAGCAGAGACTTCAATTTATTCCGCATAGCAGAAACCTTTATTATCAGGTGAGGACATATCAATCAGCCTCTGATTTTTAAAGAGCATCTTTGTATATCCTCCATCATGCTCCATAATGGTGATGGTGGAGATAACCTGGTTTCTGCCGGAATTATCACTGTCATTAACCGGAATTTCAGCAGGCGTTTTGGCAAGGTATATCCTGTAGATAAGGGAGGCCACCTTCTTATCCTGAGGAACCAGGTAAATTCCCCTGCCGTTCCATACCGGACTTTTAGAGATATCGTAGCTGGAACTATCTCTGCTCCCTTTCATGGCTGAATTTGAAATGTTTTCGCCATCAGTGAATTCCGGAACAACCTCGAAACTGCGGAGAAGCCTGTCCCCGTTCTGCGAGAGTCCGTTACTCAGAAGTTCAATTAATAAATCTATCGACTGCTCCTTTTCTCCTGAAATCTTTCTAGGAGCTTTTCCGGGAGCAAATTCCATAGTTTCACTGTTATTAAAAAGCCAGGCTTTTTTAAAAGGTCTGTGCATACTCCAGCAGAGACCTTCAGATACTGAATACTTCATAAAACCATCTGATTTTAAAAGCCGGCCGCTATGGTGGAGATACCGCTGCTGTTCAAAATCACTTATAAGATCCCCGGTAATTAGATCCCCGAAAAACATTTCTGCAGTTTTCAATCCGTTACCGGCATCAGCGTAACTGCTGCCTGATAGCAGAACCAGCGGCATGACAGCAAGATAAAAAAACAACAGCCGGATTTTTTTTCCTCGGGTTAAAACGGCATCAGCAGGCATAGGAATGCCTGCTCTTTCGCATAAATTTCTGATTACCGCCTCTGCGTTACTCATAGTAATCTTCTGTTCCTTGATTTGATATGTTCTTAACATCCTTTATCCGGTACTTACGGACAATATTTTAATAAAGCTATCCGAATCAAATGCATTCATCATTACCTGTCATTTACCGTTAGCTGCAGCTGCCTGTATTGTTATGTATAAATCCGAACAGGAGCATTCTGAATAAATATCCGGTTCAGTATACAAAAAATTTTTCGTATCAGAACCAAGTGTTGACACGAGCCTGCTTTAAGAAATCCAATGGCGTACTGCCGGCATAGCCGGGATAGATTACAGTAACGCCATGGTCATTGTAAATGCTTAATGATACTGAATACTACATCTAAAACCATATTAAAAACTGTGAAATTTTAATAATAAATTTCCTTTTATCAGTCTTAATTTATCCGGGTTCTTATAATAACACCTTACAAAAGCTAAGAGCATGCGAAATATCATCCTAAGATTCTTTAAAGTTTAGTACTACATACAATACTAATGTTTTAAAAGTGTTGATTTATAAGAAGAAATCAACACTTTTTTGTTTTGTGGTGTATCAAAAAGTGATATAATGTAGTACTATTAAATACTACATTATACTATTTTCAGTGTGTTAAAAATGCCTACTTTGAGAATTCAGAACCTAAA
>OMYE01000088.1 GCA_900315145.1 uncultured Pseudomonadota bacterium
CATCCAAATTCAAAATCTACCATATTTATATCCTTTTAATATTTCTAATTGATATTTTACCATAAAGAAATTGTATTAATAGATATAAATTATATACGCGTATTTTGTAATAATTTAGAGTTGACAGCGCTACGTTTTTTTGCGTAAGCTAAAATATGACTCAAAATATTGTAAAAATTTACTGATCACTGTCGGATAAAGGCGTCCAGGATCTGAAAATTCAAACTAACTAGCTAAAAAGAGTGGGAATATTTGAAAAAATAACACTGTCACATGTTTAAATACAAAATATAAAAAATGGATTGACTAATATTATTGTGTGCTGATACCATCGTTTCTAAGAAGAGAGTAGATAGATAACGGCATGGTGTATGCTTCTCATTAGAATCACTACTCTTTATTTTTGCTAAATTAATAATCTTCCTGAAGAATATTATAGGCTTACGGATTTCAGGATGGATGAACAGACAAAAGGAGAAACACTGATAATGGAATTCATTGTAATTGCCAGAAAACTTGAGAACGGAATTGTTCAGTATGGTTACGATGCTTATGGTGACGGTTGCCGAAAAATCGCCTCTGAGCTTCTGGAAAAATATAACACGCCGGAATCCGTGGAAGAACTGTTTTCTGAAAAAGGTATTACGGCATTGGGAAAGACTGACGCAGAGTCTCAGACTGAGTACAGCCGTCGGAATTCACTGTCTTTCAGCGGTTCGGAAGACGGTATGCTCGGCTGGTTTGTCGATTCTTTATTTTTCTATGACAGCGATAATGTCTGGTATTTTATTGTGGCCGGACATGACCGTCTCCGCATAAAAATTCCTTTGGAATATGTATTGTTGCATCCTGATGCTGTCATATCTGACAGCGAAGAACGTAAGATTCTCAGCGAAAGACTTATCAGTCATATTTTGGGAGCATATCACTATACGGATCCGCAGTTTGCTTTGCTCTTGTCTGAAAAGTTTCCGGAAGGTGTTGAATCGATTCGTCGTGAAGTCAGACAGGCGGATAACCCTGCCCAATGGCTTTCTTACATGTATCCTGAAATAATTGAGTATTTTGACAGCCCCGTTTCGGCTGCAACTGCCAAAGACGGGACTGAAATTACGGGTTTTGAAATCAGAAAAAAAGACAATAAAAAAGCAGAAATCAAAAATAACTGGCATCGGTTTGCATATGATTTCATGAATGCTTCGGAAGGTTCTAATTGTTCTCAGAATAGAACGGAGGATGATTTTGAGCTGTTCAGCATACGATCTGATTACTATGATGCGTATTCCGAACTTTCATCTGCAATCTGTGAAAGAATAGCAGTTGAAAACTGGAAAACGGAAGCGGAGAACGATCGTTATCAGCTCGTAAATGATAAGGTGTATGCGAAGAGAGCTCTGCATGACTTTCTGTCCAAAAGACATGATATGGCAGAAAGAATATTCGGAAAAAAATCCCAGGTTCTGTCTGCTGAAAACTCCGTATTTGCTGGTGAAGGCGTAAAAATGCTGAGAGAGGCGGATTTGTTCGACGCTGAAAAGAATCTTGGTATCTGCGAGGAGATGAAGTGCAGAGAAGAACGCAAAATTGCTGATGCCGGACGGGAAAAATGGGAAGCTCTTACCGATTTGGCAGATGCTAAAGTCAGCGGTGATGCAACAGGAGTAAAAAAGGCCATGGATCGTATCACTCTGGCAGAGAAATCCATTGCCATAGCTGAAAAGGAAATTAACGGTCTTAATGATCAAATTGCACACTATGACCAGATTATAAAACAGTCAAATCAGTCAATAACCAATATTGAAAACGAGCTGAGGAAGTCGCATTCACATATTGAAAATTCCAGAAGAAGGATTAAGGCAGCAAAAGTCAGAATGAATGAAATTAATGAGCGTATCAGTCTGGTCCAGCAGCGTTTTCAGGATGTGTGTGACAGATATGTCGCCATTGTTCAAAAGGAATTATGATTTTTTTATCTTTGCTCCGGCGTCAGCTTGAAGACCAGACGTCAGAGCAAATCATAAAGAAATGAATTTAAAAAAGATACACAAGTATTACACAAGACTAACACAAGAACTGCACAATACTCGCATAATACTTGCACAAGACAAACACGTGGTTTACACATGGTTAAAATAAGTCCCAGTTTATAGGATGAACACCAATTCTTCAACGTTTACACAAAGATTCTATCTCTCTCTCCCCAAATATCTCAGGGAACTCTTTTTTAGTTAATTTATACAAATTTTTGGATAATTGTTTACGAGAAATCATTTTTAACACCTATTGACTATAGCAACTACTGCTGACTCCGCCTATATTACAGCAAGAACGCAAATTTAATAATTATAGCATTCTGTGGCAAACATCGCCGAAACCTGCGCTTTTCATGCCGACACTAACGAACTGTGCTATAATATCCAGTCACCGAAAAGCAATTGTAAGGATGAATAACATGGCTCGTAAAGCATCCATTTTTCTTAATCTCAATGAGTACCTGATACATGTTCCGGAGGAGCAGCGATACCATCTGGATGAGGTTGAAGATATCAACTTTCAGCCCTACTCATTTAAGAACCGGCTTAAAAAACTGTCGGAGGATGTCGAGTATCAGTCTTCGGTATCCACTGATATCAGATCGCTTTTCATTGCCCTCAACCTGCGTATAAAAGATCTGGACACAGCGGATCTGCCTGACCAGTTCAGAAGACTGCGCAATATCCTGAAATCCCAGGCCGGAATAGAGATAGTTCCTCCGGGAAATCCGGTAAGCATTCAGACAGATCAGAGTTTCAGAATATGCCGGATTTATGATTTAGCCAGAGACCCGGACATTGTTTCCGCAAAACAGAACCGCGGAGCCACCAATCTGGGAAGGATTCTTGAAAACCGCATACGTACAGCGGCGGTAAAGCTCAATAACTTTGCCATAGCACTGCATCTTTTTGAATCTCTTTTTATAACCACAGCCCACGGAGAATGTATCAACACCGAACAGCGTTTCGTGCTGCAGAACTTCATAGAAAACGCGCTGTTTCCGGCTGATACCCAGCGTTATCTCCAGAGCTGCTTCTCCCAGATTATCGAGCATCCGCCGGTCGAAACATATTTAGATCAGGCCAACGCCTACCTAAAACCCATTACCAATGAACACGTTCTCGACAAGTACCTGAATATAACTGCCAATATTGCCGCTCTCTCCGGAGAAAACATTAATTTTCAGGCATCCCCTTATGCCTCACAGTTAAAGAAATACTATAACAGCTTCCGCTTCAAAATTAAAAACGAGAGTACTGATCCGCTGCTAGACAGTGCCTTCTCCACAATCACCAGAAACAGAATATCCGACAGAAGCGAACAGTCGGCCGGAGAGGCAGTACTGCCACAGACATGTAAAAACATCTTCAGCAGCTTCACAGCCAAAACTTCGCAAAAGTTTTCCCTGAAAACAGACTTTGTTTCAGCCGAAAAATTTCTCGCAGGTGTCAGAAAGCATCTTTCCGGCATCGGCTATATCCAGTCATCACTTATGGAGTTTAAAGACCATAACGAACAGATTCGTCTGGCAAATACCCCGGTAAGTGAACCTAATGTATACATGTATATTCCCAACAGAATAACTGATAATTACATGTGGGAGTTTGCCATAACAGGAGATCTCTGCTTTAAAACCACCTACGGCAGCAAAAACAGCATTCTTTCGTATGCCGAATTTAACACAGGAGAAAGAAGGAACTTTGCAGCAGTATTAAACAAAAGCGACTACGGAAACATCACCAACAATCATCTCTATATCATCGGTGGCAATCTGGAATACCGTCTGCTTGTTGAAGGTCTGCTGTCGACCATTAAGTCAACGGAGAGAATAAATGCCTTTATCTGGCTGGCTGAATGGTACAAAATTGCCGAGAGAATATCTCTTGAATCATCAAAAAAACTGGATAATGCCGTGAGATATCTGGGGGATATTCTGTCCATATACGCATTTCTGTTTCCTCAGGATCTCAATAAAAACCATAAAAACATGCTATGCATGAATAACCGCTTTAATCTGTACGCCCGATTAAAACTTGCAGAAGCATTCCAGGAACATGCACTTTCTGTAGAAAATGCTGCTCCCTACATATTTGAAGCTTTTATTCTGGAAGAATACTGCAACTACGCTTATATGAAGTTCAATTCAACCATGAGCAAGGCACTGATGATAAGACATGCCTATAAAATATACCTTTCAGTTATTAAAAGCTCTCCGGACATTCTTAAAGACATTGTCCGCGACCTGCAGTTTTCCGAAATACCGTTCAGCTGCAGGGCAGAATGTTCGACATCAGAATTTTATAAAAACGATCTGTGGAGGCTATATACCACTATTTATGAAATGGGCCAGCTTGACAGCTACCGCAGATATGTTATCGAACCGCTGCTTCCTAAACAGGTAGTATTAGGTGAAAAAACCAGGCATTTACTCAAATATCTCACCTCAAAAATTATTGAAAGTCAGGAAATACTGAGAAGTTATCTTGCTCAGCCTATAAAAAACATCCATAATGAAATCATCTACCGGGCCGTCGAACACGACCTGTCAGATGAAAAAACTCTTCCGGCATACCTCGAAAATTTCAGAAGCAGGCTTATCGAGGCTGGCAGATTACCGGTTGGCAAAGCGATAGAAATGTTCAATCTCCGTAATATGAATCCTGATGAAGCCTTGATATGTATTTTCACCTGCGCTAAAACACTCAATCTCGGAGTCTATCCAAATCTTGATATAGAAGACGCGAAATTCCATACCAAAAACTTCCAGTTCTTGAGATTTACCGGTACTGTTCCTGATATTTCCGGAAACTGTGCCCTTGTCGTTCAACCGTACAGAATTGCACTCAGTATCGGCGCCCACTACAAAACCAAAAAGGATCTGTATCAGTATATTACCGGATTTATAAACAGCAGAGAGAACATGGAGAAAATGGCTATTTCTGAAGAAGACGTTGCCTACCTCAGAAATTATTTCAGCGAGATGACTGAAATATCCATGACCACTCCCGGCCGGTTCTATATCGATACCAAAAAATGCCGTGCCGTGAGTCCGTACAATGAAATACAGGAATCTCTGTTCACCACCATGATTTACATAATCGCCAGTCATCCTGATGAAAGAGAGCTCTGTTACAACTGCTGCTTCTCTCTCAGTAAAAAATATATGAGCAATGTCATCAGCGGTGAACTTCTCCAGTCACTCCGTATTCCTGGAAAAACCTCCGGAATGTTTGCCTCCGGTATCAGTTCAGATAAGGTTCTGCACAATATAATTCCGCAGAACAGTTCACCTAAGAACCTTAATACAGAATTAATCAGCAGCAAGGTTGAGGAAACCAGAAAAGCTCAGGAACTTCTTGCTCCTATATTTGCAGAAAGCGTGCCGGGACCAGCTGAACCGAACATTCAGGTGCATATTGACGAAAACATCACCGCAGACACCGGTGTCAACGGTGTTTCTGCAGATGAACATCCGGAACCGACACCTGAACTCAAAGGGATGGACATTCTGGAACTGCTTGCTCCGGAATATCAGCGTCTCCTAAAAAGACTTCTCCAGATCGGAGAATTCACCATGGGAGACTTCCGCAGTATCTGCGCTGAGAATAAACTGATGCCTTCAGGAGCCATGGAGGTAATAAACAGCTGGGCTCTGGAACAGTTTGACTGTACTATTCTGGAGGAGGACGAACCGATGTTTTTCGACAGGGATCTGTTAAAGGAACTTCTTTAACAGCCGGCTCCTTTTAGAAAAATAAATAATAAAAGCAGAACAATCATGCAGGTCATGCTGTACATGACCTGCATTTTTTTACACCATATTAATATGAAAACCTGACGGTAAAGTCTGATACCGGAAACAATAACCTTTTCTACTTTTTCTTTTCTGTATCCTGATTTGCATCCTTTACAGTTCCGGCAGCACATGAGTCTACTTTTATATCATAACCGGCGGATTCTCCGGTTTCAGTATTATCCAGAGTAAATCTGTTTTCGAGACAGACCTTCTCCACTCTGGAAAAGATCTCCCCATCAGAAGTGATTGTTCTGAGAGAGTCGCCTTCTTTTACTCCTGAGGCCCTGACAGTTGTTCCATCAGCGCCGGTGGTAACCGAATATCCCTGCATCAGAATCTTCAAAGGATTATTAGCATTAAGAAGAGCCGCACTACGCTTTATTCTGTCGTGAAGAGCATCAAGTTTACCGGTTACGGCATGATCCATGCGCTCCCGGTATAACCTGCACACCCCCTGTTTTCTTTCTATAAGATGTGCCGGATTCTGAATATAAAGCCGTTCTCTTAATGAATTCAACTGCTGTTTGCAAAACTGCATTCTGCCGTTATGCACATTATTAAACCTGTTTTTAATAACCTGAAGACGGCTCTCCAGCCTTGCCAGCCTTTTTTCCGGTTCACAGTTTAAAAAGGATGCTTTCAGTATTTTAAACTTATGCATATAGGCGTTGAATCTGCCCATACCGGTCTGCCACAGACGGTATCTCAGACTGTCATAGCGCTCCAGAATGTTTTTCATATTTTCACTGACACGTACCGCAGCAGCAGTAGGAGTAGCGGCCCGTTCATCAGCAACGAAGTCAATAATGGTATAGTCACCTTCATGTCCGACACCGGTTATGACGGGTATTTTAGAAAGCTTAACATATCTCGCCAGCCCCTCATCATTAAAGCAGCTGATATCCTCGGCGCTGCCTCCGCCACGTACTATCAGCAGAACCTGACACATATTGTGCAGGTTGGCGTAGTATATGGCATACATCAGCTCGCTGACGGCACTGTTTCCCTGTACGGAGGCGGGGTAAAATATAATATCAATCTGCGGATTGCGGCTTCTGATGGTTCTGATAACATCCTTTGCCGCCATGCTCTGAGGTGCGGTAATAACACCTACCGTATGAACATGCTCTGGAATGGCTTTTTTGGAGGCAGGATCAAAGAGCCCCTCCTTTTCGAGAGTATCCTTAGTCTGCAGGAACTGGAGATACAGTTCACCGTATCTGTCAATTATGCTGATTCTGCTGCCCCATAGCGTAACTCTGCCCTTTGTCCGGTAGAATTTCACATCTCCGCGGATAATTACCTGAACCCCGTTATGGATGCGGTTCAGTTCACCCCGGATTACCCCCATAGGAAAAGCAACGCTTAATTCGCTGTCACTGCCCTTTATAACACAGTAGAAAAATCTGGCATCAGGACGGTTGTTGTCACAGTTGCTTAATTCTCCTTTAACATACACTTCAGGAATTTCATCAAAAAGAGATGCTATCTGACTGTTTATTTCCGGAACAGTGTATACCCGAGGCTGCATGGAGGAAGTTTCCGGCTGAACAGGATTCTCATGGGCCCCGGTATCACTCAGTCTGTCATATCCGGAATCGCCTGCTGCCGTACTTTCTCTGGCTACGGCAGATGATTCATCCGTGCCGGATGTATTTACATAATCACTGAATAAATCATACTGTGGCATCTCATCACCTCTCGTAGAATGTCGCACCGCCGGCGTGGCTAAGCATATCCTGGCGTTTTTTTATCAGTATACAATGCATTCTATCTCATATCAGGATAAATCACGTTAATTATTTACGGATGAAAGAAAAAAAACTGTAACAGTCAAAGCAGCATATAAATCTGCGGTCAGCAATGCATTATCATAAAAAGAAATACCGCTATTTTGGATTTGTAAAAAACTATAAAATAGACTTTTACCAAATTAAGCCTTCATCACCAGATTTGCCAACTGCTTCTTATTTAGATCAGCCAGTATTGATCTTAGCTCCGGACTTCTGACGGCGCTTGCTCCCCCCCGGGAACCTGCTTAAAAATATAAAAGCTTATCCGTTTTACCTGCCACCATTAAATATTCCAGACTAATCTAATTATCAGTCATATCGAAAAATACGGGGTTTATTAAAAAAAAGTTGCATTTTAAAAGAAAAGGAATTACTATACACGCAAAATACATCTTTTATGTGTTTTTATCTCCTTATTGTTTAGTTGTTTTGTGCCTAGAGTAAATTTTTTCTCTAGGCTTTTTTGTTTTCTGAGAATTCATTATCTCACAGAATACCGGAACCGGAATTCTGTGTTCCCACAGCCGGAATCTATTAAAGTCTATTTAAAAACAAAGCTCATTGAAAAAGACAAAAAACAGATCCTTGTATCTGGATCTGTTTAGTTTCAATACCCGCCGGCTTCCCTTCCGGTTTTATATTTTTTCAGGGATTAATCATTATCTCCGCTTCTTTCTCATTATTCTGAGTATTGAAGCTCTGCTGTCGGTCATTTTTGAGGCTTTGTCTTTAATTTCAAAATCTCCGTTGAAAAAAGACTTCCAGAATGCAACCATTTCATATATTCCTGTGCCAATAATCCCTCCAAAAAAGATGAACATAGCAATATATCCGAATATACCTTCATACCGTTCATCAGGATTTATATATGCATTTTTTTCAAATCAGATTTTTTATACAGATAATGTACGTGATCATTTTCTTTTAATTTGCAAGGAATTGTATTCAATCGAATAACATCATATCCTGCAACGCCCCTGTCAATAGGCTCCACATCGGCATGGCATTCGGTTATCAGATCATATTCTCCATGTCCATGTCTCTTGTAATGTTTGACCTGATGGGTACCTGTTTTTAATATGGTTCCTTCCCCATCTTCATAGCCGATAAAATTTACACCGGTAAAGGTTCTGAATATCACCGGTCCGAATTCCGGTGTTTTAAATAAATAAATCCCGCAAAATATAACCAGCACCGTTAAACACACACAAAACATTAATATTACTACATCCAAGATTTTCGTCATCTTACAATACCCGCTTCCCGTTTTAAATTCAGACGGTATTCAATAGATCCGGCGAGTTTGGGTTCCATACTTTTCTTATCAAACTGAATACTTCCGCCTGAATGATGCTCTCTGCTAAAGCACTTCTCAGATTTTTCACATGACATCACAGCAAATCAGGTCGATTTTTATACACTTAATCTGCCGGCATCATCTTTATTACATGATTTTTATAGCACATGCGGTTGCCGTTCGAATTAATAATTCATCGGAACTGACTGTTTTTTGAGGTGTCTGCCTACAAAACATCCAAAAAACGTCTTTTTTACGATAATTTCAAAAATAATTTTGACAAATCAAAGATATAGGCTATAATGCACATGTCTTCCAGAGATTAAGACAGTCTCGGTAGGATATGCGGGAATAACTCAGTTGGTAGAGTGCAACCTTGCCAAGGTTGATGTCGCGAGTTCGAGCCTCGTTTCCCGCTCCAATGGCGCGTTAGCAAAGCGGTTTTATACTTCCGTGCCAGTTCGATTCTGGCCTCGGGCACCATCTGAATCTTTCAATGATTCTTGAAAAAAATCTTTATTCTCTGACAATCAAAGAATTATTATAATTTAAACATTACACCAAAGTGTTTTTCCAATTATCACCCCTTCCTCTTTTACCTCATTATATTATTTACCGTTCTGTATTTAACCCCCGGATATTCAGGTATATCAGACATTCAAATATTTGTGATAGCATCAGATAAAGACGTAAAAAACGAGCGCAGATGAAGATACAGTAAATACATCACTACTGAATTCCACCTAAAAGGTAACTCCTCTAATAAAAAAATAATTGCAGTTGAGTTTCAGCAAAAAAGAAAGTAACGGATAAAAAGAAATTAAGAGTTAGAGTTATGATTAGACAACAAATAGAAGCGTACAGCTACGAAAAAGAAGAATAAATCCGTCCGGCATATCCATAAAATTAATGAGCAAAAAAACTGCCGGTATATACACCGGCATCTGAATTCATGCACAAAAAATCAAATCAATAATTAAAACAGGAAAGCTCTACGGAATTATCAGCGCTTATTGACCTTTTCAATCTGTCGCATACAGAGAACCATATTTTCTATTTCCTTGCCTAAATCAGAAAATTTACGCTGCAGTTCAGACTGAACAAATACCAGATCTTCAGAAAGCTTAATCACCCTTTCAATCTGAAAATCCTCATTTTCTTTAACAATCTCACCATGAACCTCATTTACAACATCATTAAACTGACCATTGATGGTTGCTATGACATTATCAAAGATTGTTTTATGTTCATCCATTGCCTTGTTAAAGGTTGAATGAGCTTCCTCAGTATACTGACTAACCTCATTAATCATATCAACACTTTTAACAGCATAATTTACCAGAGTATTAATATGAGCTGTAAAATTATCTACTGAGGCATCAATTCGGGAAGATGCCTCCGCTGTATCAAAAGACAGTTTTTTAACTTCGCCGGCAACAACAGCAAAACCACGGCCGTGCTCACCGGCTCTAGCCGCTTCAATGGTAGCATTCAATGCCAGAAGATTAGTCTGACTCGAAACCGAGGCTATAATATTGGTACATTCCTTAATAGAAGCCATCTGTTCCTTCAGCGCATCAAAACCACTGACAAAACTCTGATAGTAATTTTTAAGCTCACTGACATCCTTGGCAATATAACTTATGTATTCTCTAAGCTTGTCAATACGCTTAAGGTCATTGACAAAAGTTGCCTTCATCTCGTCAATATTTTTGAATTTGGCACTTTCAACCAGACCTTTAGCGAACTCCTCACGCTTCTGCCCCATGTCGTACATTTTACCGACATTAGCCGCAATACTGTCAATCTTTCCACCAAGATTGGTAAGCTCGTCATTATAAGCGCTGCACATGGTGTCGATATTAGAGGCAACACCTTCTCCCTGATTTGTAATTTCCTCGATTCTTTCCTTTGCATCATCTGAATCATTACCAAATAACCACATAGAACACCCTCAAAAAGAATCAAACATAACCTGACAAAGCCTACACAGTAAGGTAAAGTATAGTAAACCTAACCAAGGAGACACACCATAGCAGCTTAAAAAATCACCTGCCTTTATAGATTCTATAATCATATTGATTCTGATTATGTGACCAATCCTAAGTAATTATAAAAAAAGAAATACCGAACCGGTAACATCAGATGTCCGTCAGATTTAAACGGATACAAAGTTAAAAAATTACACAGTTTTTAAATTTTTTAAAAGGGAAGAAAGATAACTTTAGAATATGGTGCCCGAGGCCAGAATCGAACTGGCACGGAAGTATAAGTTCCGAGGGATTTTAAATCCCTTGTGTCTACCGATTTCACCACTCGGGCACTGACACCTTTGCTAACGCGCCATTGGAGCGGGAAACGAGGCTCGAACTCGCGACATCAACCTTGGCAAGGTTGCACTCTACCAACTGAGTTATTCCCGCACTGTCTTCGTTGCTGTATTCAGAAGACAATGTGTATTATAAGGATTTTTGAAATCATGTCAAAAAAAAATTTCGTTTATTTCGTTAATTTTACAAAAAATATACGAAACGCACATAATTCATACAGAAGCAGGCTGTTTTTTACTTTTTTTATTCCAAAAAGCAATTAAAAACATAGGAAAATCATCTCAGGCACTCTTCTGTTCGCTTTAAGCTTTTAACAATAATATCCGGGGAAACCGCCTGCGCATGCAAACCGGATATTAAAATTACGTTAACTCATTTAGCCATGAAATACCGCTATCTTCTGCATCAGTTTATATTTATTGAACATAATGTTAATAATTGACATCTGTCTCACAGAAAAATAACATTTTCAATTCTGACGTGTTAATATTATAATTAATGAATAATATGATTAAAAAAGTGTTTAATTTTTTAAGAAAATTCCTCCGGCTGAGGCAGTAATCTCCCAGAATTTTAATAAAGGTACAAGGAATAATTCCCTGCTGATACCTCAATGCAGTGCCACTGCCGGATCTGACAGAAACATAAGAATAAATATAATTACATAAATAAAAAAACCGGAAACACCCCGTCATCCCGCAGATGACATCCTTTATGGCTATATAGCAAAAATATCAGATACATCGGGATGATTAGCTTTTACCTGATTAACAGGTATATACAGGAAAACAGGTTAGAGCCGGTTATATTGAGAGGTTGAGTGAAATGTCGGCTTTAGCGCACAAGAAACTGGCTGTATTAATGGCTGTGGTTTTCGGAATCACCGCCGGGATCAGTCACGCCGGTACCTCAGCATCTCCGGATTTCAAAATTGTCATTCCCAAGGACATAAACACTTCTTTTATCGGCATCAATATCAACCCGGCAATAACCCCGCAGCCGAAGAATCCTGTATACAATCCGGTTGAACTGCGTTCAAATCCGATTCCCTATCAGTCGCTTTCAGGAGGTCTGACATTCTCACCACCGAAAGTCTACGGCAAAAAAATGATTATCAAGGCTCTGTACTACGGAAAGCCGTTCATTGAATTTATTGCCATAAAAGACGGCGGTGACAAGGGATTCTCTCTTGATGAAATTTCCTCTCACCTCTCAGGAAGACTGATTGAACCGGATCTGACATATTCTATTGATAATATCCGTAAGAATATTGAAGAGGAATGTCGTGGTCTTTATGCCACCAACTTCAGCATTAATGACATGAATATGACCTATTTCGGCTGCAGTTCCCAGAGTGCTGATTTTTATGTCAGTGTTCTTGATGACAGTATGACCGTAAATCAAACCTACGGCTATGAACCCGAACCAAAAATTTCCAAATCAGGTGAAGACAACCGTAAAATTCTGATCATTAATTTTTTAGCAAACGATCTGGTAAACTACAAGAATCCAAGCAAAAGCCTCTCTAAACTCGTAATTCCGGAAGCAACTCTGAATCTTTTTTTCTCAAAAGCTTTCTCAAAGCGCAGTCTTAACGGAAAAATCGAGGATATAACGGAATCAATAGCAAGCGATATCTCCTTTCTGCAGTCACGGGCTGACGATAACATAAGAATAGCCCTGTTCAATAAAAATCTGCTTATTACATCAAAAAATCAGGGTTTCCATCCGATAAAGATCACCTCTGATAACAATCAGCTTAAGCTGAAGCTCTATAACATTACCGAAAACTACTACGGCAACAATCTTGTAACCATCAGTGATGAGACCGGAGAACATATTTCCGCCACCACATTGATTACTCCAGAACTCATGGGAACCAAAAATATTACCGAACTGGTTGAAAAAATCTCTAAAGACAAGAGCTGCATGGCAGAGGATTATGAAGGTGATGAACCAGATAATACTGATGTGAAAGATGATATTAATTCAAATGAGGATATCGCTTATGAAACCGAGTCACCCAAAGGTAATCAAAACTCATTTCTTATTAAATGCGATGTCTCCTTCGGTTCTAACGAACAGCAGAAAAGTTATTATCTTGTAGACATTCAAAACCTGATATCCGGTAACAACTACAAAAATCTTCAGGATAACAAGCGTTCCATTATGATGAGTCTGATTCTCGGAGAACCAAGCGATGCATTCAGAGAATCAGTGCTGTCAACAAACATGCTGATGAACAACCTGAAATGGAATCTCTCCATGAGAGACATTTCTGAAATGGATATGAGTTACATAAAAGAGATACCGCTTATCCGCTCCTGGCTTAACCAGAAAGATGAGGAAAAGGATGTTACTCTGTGGGAAAATTTTGTCACTGAATCAGAAAAGGAAATCAATGCCACTCCTGATGCCTCCCCGGAGAAAATCATGGAAATTCTTAAGAAACACTCATATCTGCTGTATCCTAACAGAAAATGAGCTCTATTCCCGGCTCATTTTTCCTGCTTTTCTGAATTTCCTGCAGCATTTGCCTAAAAAAACCGGTTAATTTTCGAAAATACCGGCATACCTTCGTTATATATTCATATACATCTTTCTTCCGCCCAAACCGGATTATACGCTATAAATTTTTTATAAAACTTATCTTTTTCGTGTCACAAACAGACTTACCGCACCTACACATGATTATTTTTAGTATTCTTATAGTAAATATCCATACTTATTTAAATAAACAATATTTTCTTTGATCTGTAACAAAAATATTTTTGTCAAAAAGAGATAATTATTTTCATTTATCTAATTAACTGCTGAAAAATTATACTAACCACCTCATAATAAAACATTTTCACAAACAATTGATTATATTTTAAACAAATAATAATCAATTCACAGTTTTTTATTGAACAAAATACCATTTATATGATGACATAGTAGAAAACTCAGTCTATAGTATTGTATAACACATGTTAGGGGAGTGTTATTTACTTATCTGTCTTTTAAAATCTTTTAATTAAATATTACATTTATTTAATTAATTTTTTTTCTTCCCTCTGTTTTAAACAGTTAAACGATTAATATAAAACTATAATAATAAGCTCTTACAAATAACGAATACAAATAACGAATACAAATAATATACATAACATCTGACGTTTAGCAGCCAATTATTTATGAAGGATTTTCGAATGTTTAACAAAATTTCATTAGCCGCACTGATTCTGGCAGTAGGATTGTCAGCATCACTGACGGCAGAGGCAGGCAGTAAGTTCTATCGCTGGGTTGATAAAGACGGAGCAATTCACTACTCACCTACCAAACCATACGGCGTTAAATCAGAGATTGTAGATACAACATTCTCAAATAAACAGATCGAACTGATTAAAAAATCAAACAGAGAAAAGCAGGAATTATATAACATTCAAAATCAGGATAAATTAGCGCAGCAAAAGGAACTGGAACGCAAGAATTACATGGATCGCATGCAGACCTGTGTTGACATAACCTTCGATAAAATGTCCTATCAGAAGCGTCACATTGATGACAACAGCATCAAGCAGAAACTGGACTGTGAATACAAATACAACCGAAATAAGCAGTCAGCCAAGTATGACCAGTGTATTCTTGAAGTTGAAAGTGACCGTCTGAATAAGATGAAGATTCTTGAACAGAGTGCCAACCACTGCTTTAATGATGAAACAGATCCTGAAGTTATCGACGCGGTAATGAAGAAATACCGTGAAGCTCCTAATATCAAAGCTTCAACAGGAGATCTGATGCAGGAAGACCAGGATATCAAGGATGTTCCACAGATGGTTGCACCAAAGAAAAATACCAAGGATGCTGACAAGAAAACAGCACCTCAAAAGAAGAAATAAGAGACCGGAAACACGGAATAAATAACTGGTTTGCCTCCCCAATTCTGAATTGGGGAGTTTTTTTATCCGTATCAATTAAATGTGAACGTTATTATCCTACACTGCTTTTCAGGTATTCCCCCGGCATAAAGACTGTCTGTCTTTTTACATAATTCTTATGCACATATAAATCTGCGCCACCGCCATAATAATATTACCCGTCATGAAATACCAGACTTTGGTCTTATGACGCATAAGCAGCATACCGCAGATACCACCGACTGCTCCACCGATAAAAGATTTAAACAACAGATTTGATTCGGGTATTCTCTCAGAATCTCCGGCTTTGGCTTTAGTCTTATCAAGACAGTACCAGATAAATGATATCAGGTTGATAACCGCAACATATATCCACCAGGTCCAGGCTACATAGGTATATGCCATAAATGCTTCGAGAGACTGCCACAATGATATCATGGTTCCCAGAACGGCTAAATATATCCAGAAAGCTGCACATGAACAGGCAAAACAAACACTGAGCTTCTTATTAACATGTCTTATGCCTTTTCTCTTTTTCCACAGGAAAAATCCGCCAAAGAAGCCGATAACCCCGCCTATCAGCGAAAGGAATGTCAGGAAAAAGCTTATTCCTGTACATTCACTGTCTTTTGAGGTGTTTTTGAGGAGTTTATACGTTAAAGTAAAAGCCAGAGCATTAATAGCAGCAAAATAAATCACGTACCACAACATATTTATTATCCAGTTTATCCAATGAGTTATGTAATTACAGGAGTCTTTCCGGAACAGGTATCAGAACAACCTTTAAACCAGTCTGTATAACAACAGATTTTCTTTCTGCTCATCAATCACACAATAAACAGACAGTCCGGTGAAATAATAATCACAAAGATTACAGAGATAAGACACTGAGGGACATTATAAAAGAATGATTCCATTTAAACCATTATATTTTGAGTCTTAGTCTGTACTGTCTAAAAAAGTACCGCTGTGGCAATGGAAATCAGAAGTTATAAGCTGAAATAACAGTTAAGGAAAACAACAAAACATCAATCAGCCATTATTTCCAGAAGAATTCTGAGAACAGCCTTGGTTTCTATGAAGTGGTTAAGATTTCTGTCATAACAGATTATGTCTGATTTCAACATTTTTTTACTTATCCCGATGTCTTTAGCTATATTATCCCTGAAATCATGGTCGTACATAGGGGAGCCGTCAATCATACAGGTCTTATATCCCTGGGAAAAGGCAAAATCCCGGATACTGTAATAACCGCTCTCACCACCGATATCAAGAATATTAGGAAGACAGCTTAAAAATGACATATTGATAACCGCCGAGGTATCATTATTGCGCAGAATCACGCTGGCACTGTTATCAATACCGGTTTTCGGAGATATCTCCTTATATGTATTCAGAAGTTCGAGATTACTGCCAAGAAGCGATACAGCCGCACCAACTGCGTAACGGCCGAGTGTATAGACAACACCTTTATAACGTTCTGAGAAATCACCGCTTATCTCGCGGAATTTCTTCCTTTTACCCATAACATCACAGAGACTGATACATACGGTATTTGCCACACCTATATCTTCAAACGAGTGACTGTTCTGAATGTTCTGACCTAAATAGTTGAGTAAAGGAGAGGAAAGTAACGGATTGGTCTCCATAACAACCATCTGATACTGATGAATAGCATCCTGAATCTCAGCCAGCTCCAGAATACTGCGAGCCAGCATATTCTCCACCATAACGTGTCTGTGGTTGCGCAGAGCCTCCAGAATGTAGTGGCAGTGGGTATCATCAGGCGTGGCTATATAAACGTAGGAAGACTTCTCATATTCCCAGAAGCTGGAAATACTGTCAAATACTTTTGTCTGCCCCTCCAGCTCAAACTCTTTAACAAGTTCCATAGCTTTATCAGAGTGATGACTATATATTGCTGTGATCGGTCTTTTTAAAAGCTTAAAAAGCCGCATGCGCTCACGGGACATAGCTCCGGCCCCGATAACCGCAACACCCAATTGCGAACCTAAATCAGCCATAAAAAATACCACATAAGGTTTTGTTAAGAAGCTTGAAAATACCCGCACTGTTGTAATGCATCGTGAAGTAAACAGTACGCTATGGAGAATGTAAAACAATACTCCATACTGCTAGAATAAAATAAAAAACTGCCGTTTGCTTTAAATAACTTCACATTATTTTAATCAAACGACAGTCAGCAATATTTTTTGAGAACTACTGCTCATTTACCTTTTTCCAGGAGACCTTGTCTCTCAGGTATACAGGAAGAACATTCTCCGGATCATTTTTTTCACCGGCAGCAAGTCTTATGGCAGCAAGCTCGGCAATTTCCACAGCATCAGGAAGCTGGCTTTCTGCTCTTACCGCCCTGTTCCCGAAATCGGCAATCAAATCAGCATATGTACCAAAACCTGTTCCGGTATAGGCAAAGTTATTCCCTGAAAGATTCTCCGCCATTATGACTTTAGCATTTTCCGGAGGCACCACCACCTCATCAGCCACAGCAACAGGTACACCGTTTTCCATTCTGTATATGCCGAGATAAACCTCACTCATTCTGGCATCAATGGCGGCAACAACATATTGAAGTCCGGTCTCCTTATAAGCTCTAAGAGCCATAGCCTGCAAATCGGTAATACCTATAAGATTCTTCTCTGCGCCGTAAGCCAGAGCCTGAGCCATACTGACGCCGATTCTTACCCCGGTAAATGATCCCGGACCACGGCCGCAGGCAACAGCATCCACATCTTCCAGGCTAACTCCTGCTTTTTTAAGAATACCGTCAATATAAGGCAGAAGCAGTCTGGTATGTCCCTGCGGAGAAACACTGCGAACAGCCTCAACCGTTCCATCTGTATACAGAGCAACACTACATCCTTCTGTAGCGGCATCAATTGCTAAAATCCTGGTCATGTGAACTTCC
>OMYE01000064.1 GCA_900315145.1 uncultured Pseudomonadota bacterium
GCAAACAGTTCATCAATATCTCTGAGTGAAATGCCGTTTTTTCTGAATGAAGTAAGCACCCCTTTTAAAAGAGCAGCGGCATTTTCCTTATTTGCATCCCCGGCATAGGCTTTAAGAAGAGTCCCGAGTTCGTCAGCAGATACATCGCTCTCCTGCGGTTCAAACACCGCAATATGAGCAGCTTCAAGCGGCAGATGACCGTCAAAGCAGCTTTCAGTACCGCGGTGACAGGTAGGCCCGATAGGATCGGCAGCAATCAGCAGACAGTCATTATCGCAGTCGGCGGTAATCGCCTTGAGATTCAGATAATGACGTGATTCCTCACCCTTGGTCCACAGTCTCTTTTTAGTACGGCTGTAGAATGTAACCTTGCCGATCTCCAGAGTTTTACTTAAGGCCTCACGGTTCATAAAGCCCTGCATTAAAACCACACCTGAGCGGTAATTCTGCACAATAACCGGTATCTGGTCGTTTACCTTGGCCCAGTCAAGCTTATCCGGATCAAAGTTAAGAGTATAATTAGTCACGAACTGTCACTCCCTCTTTTCTGAGATAATCCTTTAATTCAGGAATATGAATAAGTCCCTTATGGAATACTGAAGCGGCAAGACAGCCGTCGCAGTCTGCATCTTTGAAACCGTCTCTGAAATGGGACATTTCACCGGCACCGCCTGAAGCAATCAGCGGAACCTTTGCTATGCTTCTGATAAGTTTCAGCTGCTTTAAGTCGTAGCCTTTACGCATACCGTCCTGGTTCATCATATTAAGTACGATTTCACCGCAGCCGCATTCCTGTACCTTTTCCACCCATTCAGGAGTGGTCCATTTAGTAATCAGCGTACGGGATTCATCACCGGTATACTGCTTTACGAGATAACGGTCAGTGGCGGCATCATAATATGAATCAATACCGCAGACCACACACTGAACCCCGAAACGGTTCGCGAGTCTGGTGATAAGAGTAGGATCCGCCAGAGCAGGAGAGTTTATGGAAATCTTGTCAGCGCCGTATTCCAGAATGCGGGCAGCGTCCTCAACACTTCTGATACCGCCGGCTACACAGAACGGAATATTAATCACTTCTGCGATTTTTCTAACCCAGCTCTTGTCAACCACACGGGCGTCACTTGAAGCGGTGATATCATAAAAAACCAGTTCGTCAGCCCCTTCATCAGCATATCTTTTAGCTAATTCTACGATTCCGCCCATAACCTCGTGATTACGGAACTGAACCCCTTTAACTACCACCCCGTTCTTAACATCAAGGCAGGGAATTATGCGTTTGGCCAGCATGCAATAGCCTCCTTAACTGTAAACTTACCTTCAAGCAGTGAACGTCCGATAATGATACCGGCGGCCCCGCTGTCTCGGACTGCCTCAACATCGCTCAGACTGCCGATACCGCCTGAGGCCAGGAAATCGATGTGCGGAAAAAGCTGATGCAAATCATGATAAAGCTCAACATTAGAGCCCTTCAGGGTACCGTCACGGGAGATATCGGTACATAAAACATATTTAAGACCTACTTCAGCGAAGTCACCGATCAGCTCCTCAATGGTTACAGCACTGTTTTCCTGCCATCCTTTAATGGCAATAAAACGTTTACCGCTGACCGGGTCGATGTTAATATCAAGAGCAAGAACAATGTGTTCTGCTCCGTAGTTGCGGAACCATTCCTTAGCGGTAGCAGGATCCTTTACGGCAGCTGAGCCTACAACTACACGTGAAGCACCGACATTCAGAAGATCCTCAATATCCTTTGCAGTTCGGATACCGCCGCCGATTTCTACCGGTACGGAGGTATTCTTAATCAGGCCGGAAATAACAGAAAGCTGTCTTTTTGAGGTATCCTTGGCTCCGTCAAGGTCAACGAGATGCAGAAACTTTGCGCCTTCGTTAACATAAAGATCAAAGCGTTCCTGCGGGTCGGCATCATATTCGGTTTTGCGGGCATAGTCACCCTGATAAAGACGGACAACCTTGCCGCCGATAAGATCAATTGCTGGAATAATCATTTATATTCTCCTAGAGGTCAAGGAAGTTCTTAAGCAGTTTATGGCCGGTAGGTCCTGATTTTTCAGGATGGAACTGGGTACCGAAGAAATTATCTCTGTTCACTACCGCAGTGAATTTCACACCGTATTCGGTTGTAGCCGCAGTATGTGCGGTAACATCCAGAGCATAGGAATGCACGTAGTAGAAATAAGCCCCGCTCGGAATATCCTTAAAGAGAGGACAGCTGCCGTCATGTTCAACCTGATCCCAGCCCATGTGCGGCAGCACAAGACCAGGAACCTGCATGAGTCTTACCCTGCCGTCAACAAGACCGAGACAGTCAACCTTGGCTGCACCGTCATTCATGCTTTCTTCAGACTCGGCAGCGAGCATCTGCATGCCGAGACAGATACCGAGAAGCGGCTGCTTTACCTCTCTAATAAGCTCATCAAGGTGTCTTTCTCTGATGGCTGCCATAGCGGCAACAGCTGAGCCCACCCCCGGCAGAATAAGCTTGTCGGCATTTCTGATGTCAGTTGCTTCAGCACTGATGATACAGTCGGCATCAAGTCTCTGCATAGCAAAATATACAGATGAGAGATTGGCCACACCGGTATCAATAATGGTAATCTTCTGCTTGCTCATTACAGTACCCCCTTGCTTGACGGCAATTCATTACCTTCCTTTCTTACGGCCATGCGCAGTGCTCTGCCGAACGCCTTGAACAGGGCTTCAACCTGATGATGGGTGTTGCCTGTAGTTACCTTCATGTGAAGTGTCAGGCCCATGGCATAAGCAAGACTGTGGAAGAAGTGAGGTACCATTTCGGTAGCCATCTCGCCAACCTGCTGACGTACGAAATCGGCATCACAGCTGAATACACAGTAAGGTCTGCCGGAAATATCCATGGTAGTAGCAAGCGGATGGTTCATTAATGAATCATCAGGGAGACCGTCAAGCTTGGCTTCAACCTCATCCATGGCTACGGCAAAGCCGAAACGGCAGATGCCTCTTTTATCACCTAAAGCCTGTTTAAGAGCAGTACCCAAAGCAATACCTACATCTTCAACGGTATGATGCTCATCAACCTCGAGGTCGCCTACAGCCTTGAGACGCATGGTAATGCCGCCATGTGTGGCAATCTGATCCAGCATGTGGTCAAAGAAACCGATACCGGTGGAGATTTCACTGCCGCCACTGTGGTCAAGGTCTACAAAAAGATCAATTTTGGTTTCATTGGTATTACGTACAACATGTGCTGTACGCGGTACTGCTGTGAGCTTTTCCGCAATGACATTCCAGTCATTGCTTTCTGGATTGTAGCGTTCACCTCTGATACCCATATTTTCAGCAAGCTGCATATCGGTTTCGCGATCACCGATAACATAGCTGTGTTCTCTGTCCACCACACCTGGTTCGAGATATCTGCCCATAAGACCGGTCTTAGGCTTACGGCAGGCACAGTTTTCATGAGGAAAATGAGGACAGATCAGAACTTCATCAAACACAACATCTTCAGATGCCAGAATATCCAGCATCAGCTGATGCGGTCCGATAAAGTTTTCATAAGGGAGTGAATCGGTTCCCAGACCGTCCTGGTTGGAAACCATTACCAGTTTATAGCCGGCGTTCTTCAGTTTTTTTAATGATGAAATTACATGAGGTTCAAATTTAAGCTTGGCAAAAGAATCAACCTGCTTGTCAGTCACCGGTTCTTCAATAATGGTGCCGTCGCGATCGATGAAAAGATATTTTTCCATAGGTCTTCCGTTAAAACACAGATAGGAATGCCTTGAAGGTTCAGCCGGGCGGTCACTTAAGCCGCCGGTTCCGCCCCAGCAACATTCCTACACAATAACACAAAGCTGTCTGCCACATAATCCCCTGGAGGGATTATGTGAATGCAGTAATTTACTGTTTAATTGAACGGAATACGCTGAGTACTTCGTTCATTTCTTCCTCACTGCCGATGGTAATGCGGACACAGTTGCTTAATCTTGGCTTGGTGTGGAAATCTCTTAAAATAATGCCCTTCTGAACACAGGCATTGAAAAGCTCCTCTCCGTCAGCAAATTTAACCAGCACATAGTTGGTATTTACGGAGAATACTTCCTTCACATAGCTTAAGGATTTAACTTCAGCAACAAAACGGTCACGGCGTTCATTAAGCTCGGCAACACGGCTCTTCATAATGGCAATGCCGTTGGTGCTCAATGCCTGAACGGCAATCTGGGCTACCGGATCGGAAATAGGATAAGGATCGATAACCTTAAGCATCAGTTTAATAATCTCTTCACAGGCCAGAGTGAAGCCGCAGCGGATGCCTGCTAGACCGAAGGCTTTGGAGAGTGTACGGGTTACCACCAGATGTTCATTGGCGGAAAGCATGTCTGTCACGGAATATTCCGGACAGAATTCAATATATGCCTCATCAACAACCACAAGACATCTGTCCCTGGCAAAATCGAGAATCTGCTTTAACAGTTCACGGTCAACGACATTGCCGGTAGGATTGTTAGGAGAACAGATAAAGATAATCTTAATCTGCTCAGAGGTCTCTGCAAAAGCCTTTTTGATAGCTTCAAGATCCGGCTGAAAATCATCTCTAGGAGGAACATCAACTGTTCTGACACCGGCGGTGTCTGCACTGATGGAGTACATACCGTATGTAGGAGAGCTGATAAGAATAGCATCCTTTCCCGGTTCACAGAAGGTACGGACCAGAAGACCGATTGATTCATCACTGCCGCGGGATACCAGAATATTCTCCTCAGGCACACCGCTGTAATCGGCATATGCCTCAAGCACCTGGGGAGGCTGACATTCCGGATAACGGTTGAAGCTGGTGGAGTTCATGATAAAAATAGAACTCTTCGGTGCCTCATTGGCATTCAGAAAAACGTGTCCCTTACCGCCGATACGTCGTGCAGACATATAAGGGGTAAGCTTTTTCACTCTTTCTGTAGCAAGATTTTCTATCATACTCATATTATTACTTCTTCCCATTAATGATATCCATACGGATGGTAACGGCTCTCTTGTGTGCTGTCAGACCTTCAGCATCAGCCATCAGTTCAACAGTACGGCTGAGATTGGTAAGTCCCTCTCTTGTAGCCTCCTGAACGGTGTAGCGGCGGAGATAGTCGGCAAGACCGAGGGATGAACAGGTCTTGGCATAGCCGTATGTAGGCAGGGTATGATTGGTACCGCTGGCATAATCACCTACTGATTCCGGAGTCCAGGAACCGATGAATATTGAACCGGCGTTGCGGAGATAAGGCAGCAGCTTTCTCGGTTCAGCGGTTTCCACAATGAGGTGCTCCGGAGCATAGATGTTGGAAATCTCGCAGGCCTCCTCTAAAGTCTCGCAGACAATGGCGATACTCTTATCGAGAGCCTTGGTGGCGATATCCTTTCTGGAGAGTTCCTGCACCTGTTTTTCCACCTCGGCAACAACTTCACTTCCGTAGTTAGGATTGGTTGAAAGGAGAACCACCTGGGAATCAGGACCGTGTTCCGCCTGAGACAAAAGATCTGAAGCGGCAAAGGCCGGATTGGCAGTATCATCGGCAATAACCAGAACTTCTGAAGGTCCGGCAGGCATATCAATGGCAGCCCCGCGGAAATCAGCACTTACCTGCTTCTTGGCTTCGGTAACAAATGAATTGCCCGGTCCGAAAATCTTGAATACCTTAGGAACGGTTTCAGTACCATAGGCCATGGCGGCTATAGCCTGAGCTCCGCCGACGGTGTAGATGTCAGTGACACCGCAGAGTGATGCCGCATAAACGATGGCATCAGACACCGGAGGAGGAGAACAGAGAATAACCTTTGAACAGCCGGCAATCTGAGCCGGCACAGCCAGCATCAGCACGGTACTTACAAGCGGAGCACTGCCTCCCGGCACGTAAAGACCGACACTTTCAATAGGATGAGTATGCAGCTCGCAGGTAACCCCCGGACGGGTGGTTACTTCAATCGGGGCCGGAACCTGCGCTTCATGGAACTTGTGCAGATTCTGATAGGCATTCTGCAGTGCAGTCTTTAATTCTTCATCAACTCTGGCGCAGGCTGAAGAGATTTCCTCTTCGGTAAGCTTAATATGGTCAGCCTCAAGACGGTCGAATTTACGTGAGTATTCGAAGAGGGCTTCATCACCGCGGTTACGGATATTGCTGATAATATCAGCAACAAGTCTGGCCTTGCTGCCGTCATCACTGGTAGCCGGACGGGTCAGAATATCAGCCCGCTCACCGGCGTTTAAATCTTTCCAATTAACAATTCTCATAATATTACTTCAGCATCTTTTCAATTGGTAATACAAGTATTGAGCTGGCACCGAGGGCCTTAATCTTTTCCATTGTTTCCCAGAAGAGGGTTTCAGTTGAAACAACATGAATAGCTACGTGTGAAGGATTACCGGCGAGTTCGAGCAGAGTAGGATTTTCAGCGCCTGGAAGCAGAGCTGTAATATCCTTAACCTTATCCTTAGGAGCATGCAGCATGATGTATTTACTGCCGTGAGCCTGAATCATACCGTCGATACGTCTGATTAACTTATCGGCAATAGCCTGCTTTTCAGGATAAAGCTCCTGATCACGCTGAATCAGTACAGCCTTGGACTTGTAAACAACCTGAACTTCCTTAAGACCATTGGCTTCGAGGGTGGCACCTGAGCTTACCAGGTCGCAGATGGCGTCAGCGAGACCTGCACGAGGTGCAACTTCAACAGAACCGGTTAAAAGAACATTCTTGAAGTTAACGCCCTGTTCATCAAGATAACGCTTGGTGAGATTAGGATAGGTAGTGGCAATCTTCAGGCCTTCGAGACTCTTAACACCGTTCCATTCCTGTTCAACAGGGATGGCAAGAGAAAGACGGCAGCCGCCGAAATCAAGTTTACGTACCAGATTGTAGCCGGTAGGAAGACCTTCCTGCTGACGTTCAAGAGTGGTTTCTTCGAGAACATTTTCACCAACAACACCCCAGTCTACAACGTGATCCATGATAAGTCCTGGAATATCATCATCACGAACGCGCAGAATGTCAATCTCCATGTTTTCTACATGAGCAATAAGTCTGTCCTCGCGCTTGTTAATCTTGAGACCACAGCTCTCTAAAAGCTCTGTAGTTTCAACACTAAGACGACCCTTTTTCTGCATAGCAATACGAAACTTTTTAGTAGACATGTCAATAACCCTCTTGTATGTCTGTATTAAAAATTAAAAAACCCTTGGAAGTATCCGTTGTATTCTTCCAAGGGTCTCTATTAAATCATGTCGGCACTCCCGGAAGAATCTGTCTTCCAGAAATATAAACCACACCTCCTGAAAGACTATTTAGGACGATGATGGTGATGATGTAATCTGTTAATAATCTGATAACTCATTCTTAATATTTCTCTGTGCCATTTAAAACTGAGTTCATTATACACTTTTTTTGTGCTATTGATAACAGTTTTTATTAAATTAAACCGAGGTATTTTATTAAATTTCCCGAAAAGCGGGCATCCCGAGGTCAGAGTATAGGAAAAACAGTGCAGAACAGGTCTTTACCTCTAATACCGCGTTAGCCTCTGATTCAATAAGAAATAATCATTTCAGGTTATTACTGATTATTCCACATTCCGTTCCTTTTTAAACCTGCGGTACTCGGAAATCACCTCCATATCCCCGGCAATTCTCAGAGTTCTTTCAAGAATCTGGGTATAAATAGGTCTCCCCTTGAGCATAGAGGCCGTCTGAACCGCCGCCAGCACGGCAACCATCATCGGCAGAAGGAACTGAAAATTATTGGTCATTTCGCAAATGAGTATAATACCGGTGACCGGAGCCCTGACAGAGGCTGCAAAGAAAGCCCCCATGCCCACAATGGCCATGATTCCGGGATCATAATGCATTACCCCGAGACGCAGCATTCCGAGCCCGAAAATAGCCCCGATAAGAGCCCCTAAGGAAAGTGACGGAGCAAAAATTCCCCCGGGAATACCCGAACAGAAGCAGAGCATGATCCCGAGAAAGCGTAAAAAAAGAAGCATCCCCAGAAAGCCTAATGATTCCGAGGAAAGCACCCATCCTGCTATATGCTGCATCCCGGAACCGGATGCCTCGGGAAGGAGGTAGGAGACCATACCGTATATACCGCCTACCACGGCAACTATCAGTGTGTTAATGAGAATTCTGCCGTGGCATACCCGGGCATAGAGATTCTGAAAAATTTCCACTGATTTGTTAAACAGCACGCCACATACACCGACGGTCAACCCCAGAAATATGAAATCCGTAAGATCACGCATATTAACCCAGTCAAATACCGGAAGACTGAAGACCGGCATACTGCTGCCCACAATGGCAGATCTGACGACAGTGGAACAGATTACCGCTATGGTTACGGCCTGAATGGAGGAAAAACGGTAATTAAACTGCGGACGCAGTTCCTCAAGAACAAAGAGTATCCCGGCAAGAGGAGCGTTAAATGCGCTGGCAAGTCCTGAGGCGGCTCCAGCCGCCAGCAGAACATAAAAGTCAGCCTTGCTGATTTTAAAAATATCGGCGACCATGGCGCCGAGATTACCGCCAATCTGAATAGACGGCCCCTCCCGGCCGAGAACCATCCCTGAGCTCAGCGAAAGAACCCCGCCGAAAAACTTTACCGGCAGTACCCTTTTATAACGGACCGGCCGGAGATCCACCATGGCTCCTTCTATTTCAGGAATTCCCGAACCCCCTGCCTCCGGAGCATATTTTTTGGTGATATAGACGGCTATGCCGGCAATAATCATGCTGATAAGAAAAGCGGCAGCAAGCACCATCCAGAGGGGAATTCCCCTCCCGGCAAGCATGTCCAGATAAGCATGTCTCATTCCCCAGAGCTTAACGGGAATAAGCTCGAAGAAGGCGCATACACTGCCTGTAATGCAGCCCACTGCGATGGTTCCGAGAAGCATTTTTAAAGATAATTTCACATGACGGCCGAATCTTTTTCTGAAAAAGATTCTTGCCGCCTTTTTCCTCATTTGAAATCCACCGTTAACCATCTGCATCACTCCGGTATCACTTTCAGATTGAAACTATCTGTCATCCAGTCTTAAACTCTGCTTAAACCGTCAGGCTTCCTCCGGAAAAACTTTTACGCCTTCACTTCCGTCTGAACTAGAATTTTGTAAAAAACAGAAACATAACTGCGATAATAATCAGCAGTATAACCACCTTTTCCATTATATCCAGCACGCCACGGGGATTCTTAACTCCGTCTACCGGTTTATCAATATTCCGGAAATCAAAGTAACCGGCAGTTTTTCTCCCGTCGTTTTCCGCCGTTCTGCCGGGAGCTCCCGCAAAATCCGCATCCCGTGCACCGGTACTATGAGATCCGGTATCCGTTCCGTAAGCACTGACAATACCGGCGGTATCTTCAGGCATCCCGTCGGTAAACGGCCACTTTGCCGTGATTTCCGCCAGCCCCGTTCCGGCGCCGGAGGCACTTTCAGACACGTCAATTCCCTTCGGCAGATAGCATTCAAAAAGATCCTCCAGCACCCCGGTATACATCATTGTAAAACCCTGGGAGGTTACAGGATATTTATACTCTTTGCTGTTATTGAAATTAAACAGATTGATTTCCGTTACACTTCCGGAATCTTTATCAAGATATATTTCAAACTTGCACGGCCGGTGAAAGAAATCGTAAATCAGCAGCATATCCCCGCCGACATCAATACCGCTGTCCCTAAACCCGAGATAATCGATTAGCAGACCTGCACGCTTCGCGCAGTTTTTTTCTTTAAGATGTTCAAAAAGCTCCTGAAACAGACACTTTCTGTCATAGTCTGCGGTATTAAAGGTATAATTCTCTCTTGGCGATCTGGAGGTATTGGCCTCATCCATGAAACGCGGTTTTTTTCCGGTAAAAGCTGACTTTCTTACCGGATGCTCAACTATTCTGAATCCGGCAACCGGCTCTCTGCCGTTTTCCTGAAAATGACTGATTCCGTAATTAATTCCTTCCTCAGGATATGAATATATCCCCTGATCGCGTGGGCTTATATAAAACATTTATGCACCTGCCATACTTTTATGCCTGAGGGACTTCCGGTTTCCGGATATTCCGTAAAGGACTATTGTCAGCCGTACAGGCATTCACAGTAACTTAAACGCCGTAAAATTTCGTATTCCATACGTTATTTTACGGCGTCTCTCATTAAAACTTCCGGATAATCTTAATCATCCATGTACTTGATACCGACACTCAGGTATTTAATCATCGACCATATGGTGAGAGCTGTGGCTATTACCATGAGTACCAGTGATATATTAGCCATCCAGTTATCTCTGAATATAAACTCCTTATCCCTCCAGATAAGACCGGCTATGGCTATCATCTGAACGGTAGTCTTCCATTTACCGACCCAGCTTACGGCAACAGAACCGCGCTTACCGATCTCCGCCATCCATTCTCTCAGTGCACTGATAACTATCTCTCTTGAAATAATGATAACGGAGCAGATGGTCAGAATAATTGAAAAGCCGTTATAGAACTCCGCCTTGTGACTGCCGAACCATGACACCAGCATAACCAGGGCAACACAGACCATGATCTTGTCAGCCACCGGATCAAGAAACGCCCCGAATTTAGAGCACACCTGCAGCTTGCGGGCAAGATATCCGTCTAAAAGATCCGTAAAACAGGCAATAACGAATACCAGAGCGGCAGCCAGATTACTCCATTCATACGGCAGCAGAAAAAATATCACGTAAACAGGAATTAAAAAAACTCTTAAAAGAGTAAGTACATTAGGAATTTTTCTCAACATGGCAAATAAACTGGATCTAATATTATTTGTTGTTTATCGAATAGTCTCTAACAATTGCACTATCCATATTGCTCAAAAACACTACATGTTTAAGCTCAAAAGGGTTCTGCCGGCAGAGTAGCCTGACACATCCGCAGAAAAGGGACTTTTAAACTTATACATACAGTGTTATCTGAACCGGTAGATGACGCCAGCAGAAGAACTATTACTAACTATGACACAATGAAACGGATAAACCTGCCGAAACAGCGGTATCATAGAAAATTATTTCGGCAGAACTGTATCATCATAGCGGAGCGGACAACCTAAAAGACGGAATCAGACCTTTCCGGATATCGTCCCTGTCATCATTTCCCCGATAATTCTACATGTATCCGACGCGGATTATTATAAACTCACACCCCGATAAACGTAAAGATCGGCGGAACAAAAAGTTAATTCTTATCCACACTTTAAAGGAGCATCGAAGAAAAACAATAGAAAACCTTCAGGAAAAAAACTCATTATTTATGCTGACAGTCTCTATTTCTCCGCCACCAAAAAAGATGGATCAGGCAAAACTGTCCATCTTTCCTACAATATCATACTTTCTAGGCTATCAGCGTGAAACGATGTTGCCGTTTCACGTTTTTCACCAGAGAAAGTCAGGAGATTAAGCCTAAGATTTTTGCAAATCTAGTACTACACAAATAATGGTACTACAAGCTTCATTGTTCTATAAGTTATTTTCCTTGATAAAAGTTTTCTATTTCCGTA
>OMYE01000066.1 GCA_900315145.1 uncultured Pseudomonadota bacterium
CTTCTTTAATTCCTTGCCGTCTGTAAACTTACGGACGCTTTCATCAGCTAAGGCCTGAGCCTTGATATCATCCTCTGAGGTGTCAGCAGGAACAGTGATACGGGAACGGACCTTGCCGTTAACCTGAACCACGATGAGCTTTTCGTCCTCTACCAGGGCTTCACTGCATACAGCAGGCCATGAGGCTTCGTCAATTGATTCGCTGTGACCTAGCAGTTCGTAAAGTCTGTAGCATGCATGAGGAATGAACGGATACAGCATTACGGTTACGGTGTCATATACCTCATAAGCCAGACCGAGACCGTTTTCTGTAGAGGTATCGAGCTTGGCTGCTCTGTTCAGAAGTTCCATAATGGCTGCAATAGCTGTATTGAATGTCTGACGGCGGCCGATATCATCGGTAACCTTCTGAATGGTCTTGTGCAGTTCACGGCGGACAGCCTTTTCATCCTGTGTCAGGTTGGCTGGATTATAGGAGGCCGGACGGCTGTTCTGTACCAGATTTACCACGTTGTTCCAGAAACGGCCGATGAAGCGTTTTGCTCCTTCCACACCTGATTCCTGCCATTCAAGAGTCAGCTCGGCAGGAGAGGCGAACATCATGAACAGTCTGATGGTATCCGCACCGTACTGTTCAACCATGCGCTGCGGATCAATACCGTTGTTCTTTGATTTACTCATCTTGGTCATACCGGCGTGAACCAGTTCGTGACCTTCTCTGTCAACCGCGGTCTTGATGTTGCCCTTTTCATCTCGGGTGCAGATGGCATCCAGCGGACTTACCCATACCTTGCTGCCGTTTTCATTCAGATAGTAGAAGGCGTCTGCAAGCACCATACCCTGGCACAGGAGTCTGGTGAACGGTTCATCACCCTTAACCAGTCCGGCATCACGAAGAAGCTTGTGGAAGAATCTGGCATAAAGAAGGTGCATACATGCGTGTTCAATACCGCCGATATACTGGTCTACAGGAAGCCAGAAACCGGTCTTGGTAGGGTCAAGCATGCCGTCTTCATACTTAGGGCAGCAGTATCTTGCATAGTACCATGATGATTCCATGAAGGTATCGAAAGTATCGGTGTCACGGGTGGCTTCCACGCCGTTAACCTGAGTCTTGGCCCATAACGGATTGCTCTTGATAGGGCTCTGTACGCCTTCCATTACAACATTTTCAGGGAGACGTACCGGAAATTCCGTAGCAGGTTCAACGGAACCGTCAGGCATGTAAATCATTGGAATTGGAGCACCCCAGTAACGCTGACGGGATACACCCCAGTCTCTCAGTCTGTAGTTGACTGTGCGGTGTCCCTGGCCGTTTTTCTCGAGCTCAGAGGCAATGGCGTCAAAGGCCTGCTGGAAGTTCAGATTGTCAAACTTGCCGCTGTTGGTAGTGAGACCTTTTTCAGTAAAGGCGCATTCGTCGAGATTGCACGGAGTGCTGTCATCGGCAGGTCTTATTACCTGAATGATGTCCAGACCGTATTTCTTGGCGAATTCATAGTCTCTCTGGTCATGAGCAGGTACAGACATTACCGCACCGGTACCGTAATCCATGAGTACGAAGTTTGCTACCATGATTGGTACTACACGGCCGTTTAACGGATGAACGGCGTAAAGACCTGTGGCCATTCCCTTCTTTTCCATAGTAGCGATATCGGCTTCTGCAACCTTGAGGTTGCGGCATTCTTCGATAAATGCAGCCAGTTCCGCATTGTTTTCGGCAGCCTTTCTGGCTAACGGATGGGCTGCGGCGATGGCGAGGTAGGTAACACCCATAAAGGTGTCCGGACGGGTAGTGTATACATCAAGAGTTGCGTCACTGTCCTTTACCTTGAAGGTAATGGTAAGACCTTCTGAACGGCCGATCCAGTTGCGCTGCATAGCCTTAACAGTATCAGGCCAGCCTTCAAGGGTATCCAGACCGTCAAGGAGTTCTTCAGCATAATCAGTGATTTTCAGGAACCACTGCGGAATTTCCTTAATCTGTACCGGCGCGTCACATCTCCAGCATTTGCCGTCCTGAACCTGTTCATTGGCAAGAACGGTCTGGTCGTTAGGACACCAGTTTACTGTTGAGGTCTTCTTGTATACGATGCCTTTTTTGTAAAGTTCTGTGAAAAACCACTGCTCCCACTTGTAGTATTCAGGTTTGCAGGTGGCGATTTCACGATCCCAGTCAAAGGAGAGACCCAGCATCTTGAGCTGGCTCTTCATGTAATCTATATTGCTGTAGGTCCACTTTGCCGGAGCTGTCTTGTTTTTGATAGCTGCGTTTTCAGCAGGAAGACCGAAGGAGTCCCAGCCGATAGGCTGCATTACTTCTTTGCCGTTGAGTCTCTGGTAACGAGCAATAACATCACCGATGGTATAGTTGCGTACATGCCCCATGTGCAGTTTGCCTGACGGATAAGGGAACATGGAGAGACAGTAGAATTTTTCCTTTTGGGTGTCTTCTACAGCTTTAAAGGTCTGGTTCTTTTCCCAGTGTTCCTGAACCTTCGGTTCAAGATCGTGCGGATTGTATTGTTCGAGAATTTTAGACATGGTTATATCAGAGCTCTCAGGTTAAAAGGTACAAATTGTTAAATAAAAAATCCTAATATTAAGCAGAGAAAATTGACGGCGGAGCTGTCGCAGTCAGGCACCGGTTCCTGCCGGTTTCTCCGGAGGGAGGTTTACGGCCTGATTTCCGTTTTACAGTGTCCGTTTTTTTATTTCTCCATAAAAATGTCGGCATTATACAACAAATAAAGGTGTTGTGCGATATTCGTTAAACCGGCGCATATTAGGGGATATTTCAGAAAACCGCGGATTTATGCCTTCTCTGTGCCGGTTTCCGCCGCTGTATGCATACCGCAACCGGCATGTTCATAAGAAGCCGGCATGCCGGCTGATACCGGAAAAGTGCTCGGGAGGTTCGGTGGCGGCGGTATACGGAATATTACAGAGTATCCGAAATAAAACTCACCGAAAGTAGGAACAGAATATTTGTCTTTTTTTTGATACAATATGCGCTGAAACAATGTGTTAACTCATATCGGACCGGCTGACTGGTTCTGCAGCAGCTTAAAGAATTTTTTTAAGCTCGGTTTTAAAAACAGTTTGAAGATTGTTCCGGCTGACGGTATGAGTCGTTAAAGTTAAAAAGGATGACTTTAGCGTAAATTATTCTGGTTGATTTTGTTTAAGAAGAAATTGTAATGCCTAAGTTTTTTGCTACCTGTCCCAAAGGATTGGAAGGGCTTTTAAATGCTGAACTGGTTCAGCTTGGAGCTGAATCCGTTAAGGAAACCGTCGCCGGTGTATCTTTTTCCGGTGATTTGAATCTTGCCGTCAGGGTCTGTCTGTGGACCCGTTTTGCCACCAGGGTGCTGCTTACCATAGGTTCATTTCACACTGACAGTGATATTGAACTATATAACGGCGCATACAGTCTGCACTATGAGGATTATTTTTCCAGCGATCAGACCATATCCGTGGACTTCAACGGCCAGAACAGCTTCATTAATAACACTCTGTACGGAGCTCTGCGGGTAAAGGACGCACTCTGTGACAGATTCGTAAAACTGACCGGAAGCCGTCCGAACGTGGACAGGGAGAATCCTGATGTCTGTATCAATGCGCATCTGGATAAGAAAAACAATGTTACCATATCCCTTGATTTGTCTGGAAAGGCATTACACCGCCGTGAATACCGTACCGAGGCAGGAATAGCCCCTCTTAAGGAGAATCTGGCAGCTGCCATTGTCGCCCGTAGCGGTTATGTCAGCGGTTCCGTGGTGGATCCGATGTGCGGTTCCGGCACTTTACTTATTGAAGCGGCAATGAAGGCGGCTGATATTGCCCCGGGACTTTTCCGCAGCTCCTACGGTTTTGAAAAACTGAAGGATTTTGATGCGGTGGAATTCACTCATTACAAGAGAGAGGCTCATGCCCGGGCTGAAGCCGGAAAACAGCGTCTTATTGATGCCAGAGTGTCATTCTACGGTTTTGACAGGGATCCTGCTGTTCTTGAAAAGGCAGTACAGAATGTTGAAAGGGCCGGTCTTTCACAGCTCATTAAGTTTACAGCCGGGGATCTTCATGAACTGAAGAATCCGGTGACCAGTCACTCGGTTTCTGTCTTAAAAAGGAATTCGCCGGCTGGAAGGCTACGGTCATTTCGTCCTCGGAGGATCTACTGAGCTGTCTGCGTCTGCGTGCTGATAAAACATACAGGCTTTATAACGGCGCCCTGGAATGTCAGCTACGTGTATACAGCATAGGTGAGAAGCTTCAGGTAACGGATGACGGCAGTGAAAACGCAGGGAGGATTACTGATAGCGGGAAGGATGCTGGTTTCACTCTTTCCACGGAAACACTCCGTGTGGCTGAGGAATTTGCCAACAGACTAAAAAAGAATTTGAAGAGACTGGAGAAATGGGCGGCAAGAGAGGGGATTGAGGCCTACCGCATCTATGATGCCGATCTGCCGAACTACAATGCGGCTATTGATCTTTACGGCAGCTATGTGGTTATTCAGGAGTATGCCGCACCTAACTCTGTTGATGCCAAAATCGCCCACCGGAGAATGCTTGATCTTATTCAGGTGGTGGTAGGGGTAACCGGCATTAAAGGGGATCACGTTATTCTGAAGGTTCGTGAACGCAAGAAGGGTGAGTCACAGTATGAAAAGCTGAATGAAACCAAGCATACTCTGCTGGTCAGGGAATATATGGCCTCATTTATTGTAAATCTGTGGGACTACCTTGATACCGGCCTGTTCCTCGATCACCGTGAGGTCAGAAGAATGATTACAAAAATGAGCGCCGGTAAATCATTCCTTAATATATTCTCATATACCGGAAGTGCCACTGTGGCCGCCGCCATCGGCGGAGCTCGTGAGACCACAACCGTGGATATGAGCCGTACCTATCTCGCCTGGGCCAAGGATAACATGCTGGCCAACGGCTTCAGTGGCAGAAACCACCAGTTTATTCAGGCGGACTGCCTGCGCTGGCTGGATATTTCACCAAAAACCTACGATCTTATTTTCGCCGACCCTCCGACATTTTCTAATTCGAAGAGAATGGAGGCTACCTTTGACGTACAGAGGGATCATGTGGCTCTTATTGCCAAGCTTACCAGACTGCTGAATCTCGGGGGTACGCTGATATTCTCCAATAACAACCGCAGCTTTAAGCTTGACAGCGATGCCATAACCGCCATGGGGTATAAAATCACAGATGTCAGTGAAAAGACTGTTCAGGAGGATTTCCGCAGAAACAAAAAGATTCACTGCTGTTTTATTCTGGAAAAGGTTATTGATGTACCTGTTCCGGAGGATTACTCGGATGCATCTTTCGGTTCCGTCTCCGGTTTGAAGGCCAAGGTGGAATATCTGAACGGAGGTGTATCAGGCGACCGTCGTGAAGGCCGTGGCGGCAGGGAAAGACCTGTCCGCGACGGACGTGACGGTGCTCCGGGCAGGGAAAGAAACGGGAGTTTCAGAAAACATGACAATGATGCTTTCCTGACGGCAGTGAAAACAGACCAGTCATTCCCGCAGTAAGACGGAGCAGAATGCCGTCAAGAGTGATAGGCGGTGCATCCGCAGGCGGTCAGACAGCCCCACGCGGTCCGCGTCTTTCCAGAAATATCGGCAGAAAAGAGGATAAGGAATAACCGGTATGTCTTTAGTAACTCTTGATAACATTTATCTTTCGTACAGTGACGCTCCGCTTTTTGATCATACGTCACTGAGTATCGAGGAACATGACCGTATTGCCATTGTCGGCCGTAACGGAGCCGGAAAATCAACTCTGCTGAAAATAATTGAAGGCGGAATTATGCCGGATGAGGGGAGACGCATTGTTCAGCAGGGTGTGCGTATTGCCAGACTGGAACAGGATCCTCCGGCTCATCTGGATCTTCCGGTGTACTGTTTTGTGGCTCAGGGAATACCTGAGGTAGGCGCTCTGCTGAGTGAATACTACCTGCTGATAGGCAGAGAGGGTAAATCACCGGCTGACGAGGCCAGAATGATGGAGATAACCGTTGCCATTGAACATGAGGGCGGCTGGCATTATGAAGCGGAAATCTACCGTCTGCTTAATCTTATCGGTCTGCAGCCTGACAGTCAGATGGCGGATCTTAGCGGCGGATGGCTTCGCAAGGTGGCACTCGCCAGAGCGCTGGTGAGTCAGCCGGATGTTCTTCTGCTTGATGAACCGACCAACCATATCGACATTAATTCCATCATCTGGCTGCAGGAGTTTATAGCCGGATTCCGCGGAGCCGTGGTCTTTATTTCCCATGACCGTAGCTTTATTAATGATGTGGCCCGGCGAATAGCCGATGTTGACCGCGGAGTGATTTCCGTATTTGACGGTAATTATGATGCCTATGTAGCCGCCAAGCAGGAGGCACTGCGTCTTGAGGAGATTGCCAACGCGGATTTTGACCGCCGTCTCTCCATAGAGGAGGCCTGGATAAGAAAAGGTATAAAGGCCCGTCTTACCCGTTCTGACAGCCGTGTCAGAAGACTGAAGGAAATGCGCCGTGAACATCGTGAGCGCCGTTCCAGAATGGGCAGCGTGAATATGCGCATTGATGACAAGGAGCTTTCCGGAAAGATTGTTTTAGAGGCTGAGAACCTTACATTTAACAACGGTGAGAAGGACATTATAAAGGACTTCAGCACCATTGTTCTTCGTGGTGACAAGATCGGTGTCATAGGAGCCAACGGTGTCGGTAAAACCACACTGATAAAGATAATTTTAGGGCAGCTGCAGCCGACTTCCGGAACTTTAAAGCTCGGTTCCAATCTTAATATAGCGTACTTTGATCAGTACCGTGAACAGTTAGATCCGGAAAAGACGGTAATGGACAATCTGGCCCATGGTAAAACCGAGGTCGAGGTTGCCGGCAGAAAGCAGCATATCCTGGGATATCTGCAGGACTTTCTGTTTTCACCGCAACGCTCAAGAACTCCGGTAAAGGCGCTGTCCGGAGGTGAAAAGAACCGTCTGCTGCTCGCCAGAATTTTTCTCCGTCCGTGCAATATTCTGATTCTTGACGAACCTACAAACGACCTTGATATCGATACTCTCGATCTACTGGAGGAACTGCTCGGCAACTATCAGGCTACCCTGATTGTAGTGAGTCATGACCGTTACTTTATTGATAATGTGGTTACCGATACCTGGTATTTTGACGGTAGTGGCAGGGTGATTGAAAATGTCGGCGGGTACACGGATCTTAAAGAATTTCTGGCAAAAACAGAGCAGGCAAAGACTGAAAATACCTCCAAAGGCTCAGGTGACGGTTCATCTGAGAAGACTAGAGCCTCCCAGCCGGCACGCCGTGAGCGTGAGCGCAAGCGCAGGCTTTCCTTCAAGGAAACCAGAGAGCTGGAGTCCATGCCTGAGGAGATTGAAAAGACTGATGCCCGTATTCAGGAGATTGAAAGCATCTTTGCGGGCAGCGGATACGGATCTGAATCTGAAGAATTTAAAAAGAACATTCAGCTAGAATACAATACTCTCACCGAAAAACTTGAATGGCTGTACCAGAGGTGGGAGGAGTTAGAAGCAATTGCCAATGCATAAAGGATTGTGTTAATACTATGAATAATAAAAATAAAGCAGTATCACTGATTACTAAATGTGTGTTTGCCGCCTCAGTTGTCTGTGCTGCCGGAGCCATGGCGGCTGACAGCAGGGAAACAACCCCGGTTTTTCAGATAGAGCCGCAGGAGGTACCGGCGTCTTCATTTAAGTACGGTCCGTTTGCCATGGCAATGAGTGAGGGAACCAGTCCGGATATTGCCGGGGTGTTCAACCGTACCGACTTTTTCTCCTTTTATAACATTGCTCCGCATCAGACTGATTTCGGTCAGAAGATATACCGTTACAAGACCTGTTATGACCAGTCGGTTATAAGCAGCTTCTGTGATGCTCTGTGGGATGGTGACAGCTATGCCAGTGCCTGGCGTACATCTTTCTACTACCGTCTTTCCAATCTGAAGTCGTTTCTTAATCAGCAGATTTATGATGATACCGAAATGATTTACACCAAACTTGGTGACAGCAGTTCTGAAGCCGTAGGCTACCGCTTTGACTACGATCCGTCTCTTTCACCGACAATTCATAATCCTACGGTGTACGGTATAGCTAAATTCAACAATAAGACATTTATTCTGAAGAGTCCGCATGAGGACAGAAGAGGGGATTCCAGCCTGGGAAGTTATGCCACAGCACTGACATTCTACAAGATGGATGACGGCAGAATTCTCATTGGCGGCTACAGCAACAAGAATAATGCAGTAGTGAATTTCTTTGAAGACTGCTATAACGGCAACCATCATAAGAACGGTGATTATCAGACATGTCCGGGGCACAAGATGCAGGCAACTGTATGGATAGTTGATCCTGAAAATAATGCTGATGAGGATGTCATTGTAGGTATACATGTTCCTCAGTATATTGATTTCTCTGATAATCCGGGTGTTCTGGTATCTGCAGCTATAAATGGTTTCACCAAGGTCGGCAATAATCTCTATGCCATCGGCTATTCCGTAACCGATGACTGGGGCGGGGTGGTGAATCCCGGAAATACTGCGGTCTACTGGAGAATAGAGGTTGACGGCGACAAGGTGGACTTTAAGAGTATCGTGGAATATCCTAACGTTGACAGACCCGGTAACAATGACAACTGGAATGACTACACTCTGGCTGTTGATGCCAACCAGAACGGTTATGTGCTTATCAACCGAAAACTTGCCAAATCAAGCAACCGTAACTACGCCAAGAACATGGCATTTACCAGGTTTAACGAGAGCGGCCGTATTGATGATGCGGTTTATCCGTTGTACGATACACCATTCCGCGGAGCAGACAGTGAAGGAGCGGCCATTAATGACAACAATTTTATTGTCGGCTGGGCTGGAAGAAGAGATGACCACCGTGCAGTTGTTGGCGGTAGCTATAGAGACGTGGAGGCGCTTTTCTACAATATTAACAACAGATCATATAACTACATAAATGATTTGATCTGTCATAAGAATGAAAACGGTGATAAGGACTGCCGGGCTCAGGACGGCAAATATTACTACATCAGCTGGGCTGTTGATATCAACAATGATAATCTGATTTTCGCCACTGCATTCCGCTACAACAGTGAAAAGGACTGGAGTAACAGTGTTAATGCCGAGGTTGTACCGGTAATCCTTCGTCCTACAGATGATGCCTTTGTTAAGGATGACAAGGGAAATACAGTGATTAATCAGAAAAAGGTTGTGAGCTATGAACGTCCGCAGAATAAAAATTATTCCCGTGACAGAGGCGGCTGTCTTGATTTTATAAGTGTTCTGCTCCTTGTTTCAGGTGCGGCAGTCCTTAGAAGACGCAAAAGACACGTATAATCCGGAATAATACGGAACCGGCTGTAACACTTCGGGGAAAAACTCCGGAGTGTTATTTTTTTATTTTTAGTTATTACTGGCTGTTCTGCCTGCAGTCATCGTTTTAAGATCATATGCTCATTAAATGAATAAAAAAGATACGGCTGTCATAATGAATATTCCGGCATAGCTGTATAATGCACGTACCTGAAGAGGTGTCTTATGCTGGAGGAAAGATCGAACGACAGGACGTAAACGTAATATAGATCCTTTAACTTTGGCAGAAATTTGAAAAGTTTTTTAGAAATTTTTTCTCCGGCGGTTTAAAAAACAGGTGAAATCAGTTTAGGTTTAAAAGGAAAGTCATATAATTTTCAGAAAAACATTCACTAAGGTTCAATAAATGAGATAATAGGCGCCGCCTGTTTTTTTTTTATCATACAAAGGCAAATAATCGGCAGTATTAAATCTGATGACAAAAGGTCATAAAGGCATAATACGAAACAATAAAAAAATTCCGCCTGATTTTTAATAAAAAAAGTATGGAAAGAGATAATAAAGCATACAGTGAGAAGGTGATTGCCGGACTTACAGAGGCTTGTAGTAACGGCGAGGACATCCGGGTTGATTTACATACACATTCGGCTGTTTCCGACGGCAGATACAGTCCAGCGGATCTGGTGGCGCTCGCTGCGGAAAAGAAGGTGAAGCTGCTGGCACTTACAGATCATGACACCTATAACGGTATCAGTGAGGCTGCCGAGGCTGCTGCCAGACAGCAGATTCATCTTGCTGCCGGTACGGAGATATCGTCAATATGGCGCGGCCGGGAGATTCACGTTGTCGGACTGTCTTTTGATCTGAAGTCTGAAGAAATGGCAGGACTTATCAGAAGGCAGAGTGAACTAAGGGATGAAAGAGCCCGGGCTATAGGAGCAAGACTCGAAAAATGCGGTATTACCGACGCCTATGCCCGCACCAGAGCCATGATAGGAGAAGATGCCGCCATGACCAGAGGCAGCTACGCATCCTTTCTCTGCAGTATCGGGGTGGCCGAAACAGAGGGAAAGTGTTTTGCCGCCTATCTCGCTGAGAATAAAAAGGCCTATGTCAAACCTCAATGGACTCCGATTGAGGAAGTGACGGAATGCATACTGAAAGCAGGGGGAATTCCGGTTCTGGCGCATCCCCGCTGTTATGATCTTAACAATAAATGGTTAAGAATGCTGATTACTGATTTTAAAAATGCCGGAGGCGAGGCTATGGAGACTGCCGGCAATGTCCAGTCTCCTGCAGACAGGGCTTTTCTTGCTGATCTGTCCGTGGAATACGGACTTTATGCGTCATGCGGTTCTGATTTTCATAAGGAATGCGTGCATACATCCATCGGCAACTGCCGTTTTCTGGGGCTGGCTCAAAAGACGCGACCGGTATGGAGCCATGAGAAATTTAGATTGGAGATATAGTTATGGCTGAAATTATAGTTATTCATCCGGAGAATCCGCAGGCAAGGAATATTCAGATGACTGCTGAAATGCTCCGTGACGGTGCTGTGGCAGTGCTTCCTACCGATTCCGGATACGCTCTGGCCTGTACGCTGGAGAACAAAGACGCCAGAGAAAGAATCATCCGTATCCGTGACGTTGACAAGTATCATAATTTTACTCTGCTCTGTGCGGATCTCAGTGAGCTGTCAACATATTCCAAGGTTGATAATGTGGCTTTCAGGCTTATCAGAAACAACACTCCCGGACCTTATACCTTTATTCTGAAGGCTACCAAGGAGGTTCCTAAGAAACTGATGAACGAGAAGCGCCGCACCATCGGTATGCGCGTACCTGATAACCGGATTCTTATTGATCTGCTGACCTTTATGAAGGAGCCTCTGATGAGTGTCTCTCTTATTCTGCCGGACAGTGAAAATGCTGAAAATGATCCTTATGAAATCGACTGTAAAATAGGCAAACTGGTGGATGTGATAGTTGACGGCGGTTATCTGCCTGAAAAACCTACCACTGTGGTAAGCCTTGTCGATGAGACCGTGGAGATTATCAGAGAGGGAAACGGTGATATCACCCCTTTTCTGTAATATGGATGGATAAGGCGGGACTTTAATACACTATCCTGTAGATCAGGGGGATCTTGCCCGCCACTGTTTCTTTGATTTACGTTTTTATATTTTGTATGATATTTGAGTACCTGGAACTGTTCGGAATTCTTTAAATGAATGTGCTGTGACGGTTTCCCGGCGACTTATATCTGACCGGATGGAATAATGACCGCAAAATACGAGGCTGTACTTTTTGATTTGGACGGAACGCTGCTTGATACGGCGCTTGATCTCGGCAAGGCAACCAATTATGTGCTCGGACAGCATGGTGTAGGCCCGATTTCCGATGATACTGCAAGGGCATTTGCCTCTGACGGTATGAGAGCTCTATTGAAATCAGGTATTCCTGAAAGTGAGCATGACAGATATGATTTTGAGGCTATGAGAAAGGAGTTTCTTCCGTACTATTATGATCACATAGCAGACAGAACGGTGTATTTTCCGGAAACGGACAGGCTTATAAACGCATTGAAGAGGGAGCATGTTCCGTACGCCGTTGTGACAAGTAAACCGGATCATCTGGCGAGAAAGGTTCTCAGCAAGTTTGCAGAACTGGCTGACATAGAGGTGATTGTCGGGTGTGATACTCTACCGGTATCAAAACCGGATCCTGAACCTTTGTTCTACGCCTGCCGTCAGCTTAAGGTGAATCCGGCAAAATGCCTTTATGTCGGCGATCATATCAGAGATATCGAGGCCGGTCATAATGCCGGAATGGACACCGTACTGGCTTTATGGGGATATATCCGGGATAAGAGCAGTGTCGGTCATTTTGGAGCGGAATATGTTGCCGGAGATAACAGAGAGCTTGCCGAAATCATCGGTGTGACTTTCTAAGACAGGGGGATAGATTTTGTCAGAATACCTCCGGAGATAATTTGCATAAGTGCATCATTGTTAATTTTGCAAAAAAAGGATAAACTAGTTGTATTTTTCTGATACCGGGTATGAAATTATGCCGGATGTTCTCCGTACAGCAGTCTTGACTGCCGGAACGGTGTTTTATCAGGATAGAAGCGATTAGATAAAGGAAGCGATAGATAAATGGATGATATTGAATACTTGAAGTCCTGTGTTAAATCAATAAAGGATTTTCCTAAGAGTGGAATTCTGTTCAGGGATATAACCAGTGTTTGTGAAAATCCTCAGGCGTTCAATCTTATCTGTCGTCTTATGGCTGAAAAGTACGCCGGTCTCGGTATTACCAAAGTAGTGGGCAGTGAGTCCCGCGGCTTTGTTTTCGGTTCTGCTGTTGCAGTTTTGCTAAACAGCGGTTTTGTACTTGTCAGAAAGCCGGGTAAACTGCCGCGCGAAGTATACAGTGAGAACTATGAACTCGAATACGGTCAGAACACGCTGGAGATTCACAAGGATGCTCTTACCGCTGAAGACCGGGTGCTGATTGTAGATGATCTTCTGGCTACCGGCGGCACTGTTGAAGCGCAGATTAAACTTATAAAACGTTCCGGGGCAGAAATTGCCGGGGCGGTTTTTGCGATAAATCTTCCTGATATCGGCGGATCCGCCTATATCAGGGATAAATACAATATCAGCTGTCATTCCATTATGGATTTTCCGGGACACTGATTTTTGGTGAATAGAACCGGTAGAATAAGATAAAAAGGCCGTGCCGGCCGCCGGAATGGAAAAATTTGTTTAACTGCAGTTCGGATTCATATCATAAATATTGAATATTGCGTAATCCGGATGTGAAAACGATAATTATAATTACAGATAATAAATAATCAGAATCTTATCCGTAAAGTTCCCGTGCGGGGATATCAGTTAGCGGAAAACAATAAGGTTCTGATTTTCAGAAAAGTTGGATAACATGGTCTTATTCTGATAATGTTCCGATGAGACCTGACAGTGGAAGCATATAATGGCAGAGTATACCGTTTTAGCACGAAAGTATCGTCCGCAGAAGTTTGAGGACATGGTGGGGCAGAAGCACGTTCTGTCCGCTTTGGTCAATGCTTTGGAAACAGGCAGACTGCACCATGCCTATCTGCTTACCGGTACCCGCGGGGTAGGTAAGACAACCATTGCCAGAATTCTGGCTAAATGCTTTAACTGTGAGCACGGTGTAACCGCTCATCCTTGCGGTGAATGTGCCAGCTGCAAATCCATTGCTAACGGTACTTTCCCTGATCTTATAGAAATCGACGCCGCCTCAAGAACCAAAGTAGAGGATACCAGAGAAATTCTGGAAAACGTGCAGTATAAACCTGTAAGCGGCCGTTTTAAGGTTTATCTTATCGACGAAGTTCATATGCTTTCAACCAGTTCCTTCAATGCTCTCCTTAAGACTCTTGAAGAACCTCCTGAATATGTGAAATTCATTCTTGCCACCACCGACCCCCAGAAGCTTCCGGTTACCGTGGTTTCCCGCTGTCTGCAGTTTCAGCTGAAGGCACTGTCACTTGATGATATAAGAAATCAGCTTAAATTCGTACTTGATGCCGAAAAGATAAATTATGAAGAGGAATCTCTCACTGAGCTGGCGAGAGCTGCCCGCGGTTCCATGCGTGATGCCTTGAGTTTAACCGATCAGGCGATTGCTCTCGGTGGCGGTAAGGTTACTGTTCAGGGTGTTTTTGATATGGTGGGAACTCTTGATTCATCATATCTTATTGAAATTCTTAAAGTTATTGCCTCCAATGACGGCGCTTCTCTTTCCGGTGTTCTTAACACCGTGGCTTCCGTAACCCCTGATTTTGATGCTCTGCATCTGAGTCTTGCCAGGGTTTTTCATGATATAGCTCTGTATCAGGTATCCGGCAGTGATGCTGATATTTATTCCTTACGCAGCGATATTATTGCTGAATTTGCCAAGCTGTTCAGTCCGGAGGAGATTCAGCTCTACTATCAGATTATCATCGAGGGAAGAAGAGAGCTTCCTTATGCTCCTGACGGTCTTTCCGGTTTTGAGATGACCATGCTGCGTCTTCTTGCCTTCAATTTAAAAAAAAAACACTAGTCTTCCGTAAGGTGGTATTTCCGGATCTGGCAGTCGACAAGATAGATGATCCGGTACTGGCCTTTGATCATATTCAGAATATGAATGCTCTGAAGAATGATAATGAAAAGGAAAAACGCAGGACAGCAGTGCCGCCTCAGTCACAGAATCAGCCGGAGAGAGCTTCATTCGGTGACGATTACGTCGAACTCTTTAATTACCTCAGTCTTCTTGATCATGAAATAGCCATCCACGATAAAAAAATAGAGGAGATTCATCTTCGTGCCCGTGAAGAGGCAGCACAGATACAGAATATCCGTAAGGAGGAAGAGGCCAAACAGAGAGAAATGATTCTGGCGGCAAGATCCCGCGATTTTTCTCCGGAGATGGAGGCACAGAAATTTACCGGCAGTCCTCTGGCCGGTGCTGTTCAGGGAGCTGTAAATACCGGTGCCGGAAATAAGCATGATAGCGTAATCTCACTTAATCACACCCTGAATTCCGACGTATTAAGAAATGATCCGGGGGTTCTTCCCTCAACAGTTCACCCTGAGCTTGCCACTACTGTCAACGCCTATACCGGACCAAGCAGACCTGTTATGCGGCAGAACCGCGAGGATTACGCCGGAAGGCAGCCTCACTATATTCCGGAAAAGCAGCAGAATGTTGATAACCGCTGGCATCAGTCATCTAAAGCAGGCGGTATGACGGGGCAGTCTGCTTACTCCGCTCAGAATACCGTGGTTCAGAATAATGTACCGCATCCCGGGGGAGATCCTCAGAACGTTTCTTTGCAGAACAGCGGTTATCAGGTTAACGGCAGTCAGCAGATAAGCGGTAATTATCAGAGAAATGTCCAGCAACAGACTGTACGTCAGGATAACAGTGCAGCCGGACAGATGAATTATCCTCAGAACGGTTTTGTTTCACAGCAGGGGAATGCCGGATATCAGGCAGGCCGTGCGGAGAATGAGGCGGATATTCAGAATATTCCATATGCTGATGAGCCGGGGGGAGAGGATATTCCTATGCCGGTGCTTGATGATTTTGCCTCTGACAGCGATGATGATACAGACAGACAGAACAGTCTTGTATATACCACTCAGGATTTAAGCGGTGCTATAAGTCAGAGCGATACCTCCGGTGAAAGGAGTCCTTCACATCATGACAGGCTGATAAACGGCCGTAAAATCATTACTCCGCTGGATCTTATCGGTGAGGTTGACGATGCCTATACTCAGGATCTTGTTGCCTCAGGTGTGGGAATGGAGAATCTGGTTATTTTAAACAGCGGCGTGCGTGACAGCAGCAGTACAGGTAATGACTGGCTGATAAAACTGCCTCAGTCGATGTCGGCAATCATCAGCAGAAATGTGGTTAATGATATGCAGAAGGCTTTGAGTGAAGGTCTGCAGAGAGATATAAAGCTTGAGTTCTCCTTTGTCGATCAGGATGTTCTGCCGGATTCACCGGATGAGCTTGACAGAATCTGCTATGAACAGCACATGGATGATCAGTATCAGACTATTGTCGGCAGCGCCGGTTTTGATGAGGTGTTAAACTCCATGGGGCTGGATCTCTCAATGGCGCATCTGGAGCTGGTGCAGCCTGAGGAAAAAACGGCGGGGTAAAATATGAGCTCTTTTCTCTTTAAGATAGACTTCGGTAGAAAACAGCCTGGTGCAGTGAAATAATGGTTACCAAATCATTTAATAAGTGATGGTGGTGATTTAATTTATTCTTCTTCCAGTAATTGAACCGGCATATCTGAATAAGACTGGTATATCGGTTGTCTTTCACATAAGAAATTATTGGATGTCGGATACAGCTTTCTGTCTTTTGACTATATCTGCGCATGATATACGTGTAATATCTGCTTGAACGTAGAGAATCGGTAGAAAAGCAGGTGAGCGACTTGACTGAACTGTACTGGGAGGCAGAAATCAAATATCAGGCAGTTAAACTTGATTTCTCACAAGTCAGAAAAATACTTGAATAAGAAATCAGTTTACTTTGCTCACCTTTTCTCTATTATCCTAGATTTAACATCTATGTATGATTATGTTGTTTATGTCCAATTAGACTTTTAGTCAGGTTAGAGGCTATTTACAAGGTTCTTCCCTATTTTAAGAGTTTCATTAAGTCTCTTAACATAA
>OMYE01000063.1:0-10496 GCA_900315145.1 uncultured Pseudomonadota bacterium
CATATTGAGACAAATGTCAACAAAAAATTGTAAAAAAGTTTGAAAATATAAGGGTTTGCGGGATCTTGGGAGGAGTCAGTGACAACTGCTCATGGAAGGGTGAGATTTCAGGGTGAAATTTTGAGGTGACGGTGGAATAAGGGCTTACGGGGTTTTACGGGCTGTGAATAGTAACGAACGAATAGTGTGCAATTATTCTTAAAAAATAAAAATATTAATAATTATCAATCAAATAGATTAAATATAATCATTGTAATGTAAAATAATAGTGCTAAAATAAAGTCAAATACATTGATTTATTTTAATGATTTTTTACCTGTGAATATTTGCATCTTATGTTTACTGTTAGGAGGATGTAATGAAGAATTTTGACAAATATACCCGTCAGTATTTTATGCCGCCTGTTATGAGCTATGACTGGGTAAAAAAGGATCATATTGAAAAAGTTCCTGCATGGTGTTCTGTTGATCTCCGTGACGGCAATCAGGCTCTGATTGAACCAATGGGACTTGAAGAAAAGTTACAATTCTTCAAAATGCTTGTTGACATAGGATTTAAGGAAATTGAAGTTGGTTTTCCGGCTGCCTCCGAAACGGAATTCCTGTTCCTCAGATCTCTGATTGAAAGAGAAATGATTCCCGACGATGTAACTATTCAGGTTCTGACTCAGGCAAGAGAACATATTATCAAAAAGACTTTTGAAGCATTAAAAGGTGCTCCGCATGCGGTAGTTCATCTTTATAACTCAACCTCTGTGGCTCAGAGAGAGCAGGTATTCAAGAAGGATAAGGCTAAAATTCTTCAGCTGGCTGTTGACGGAGCTAAATTACTGAAGGAACTGGCTGAACAGACTGAAGGGAATTTTTCTTTTGAATACAGCCCGGAAAGCTTCCATGGAACTGAGGTGGAATATGCACTTGAAGTGTGTAACGCGGTGCTGGATGTATGGCAGCCTACAGAGGATCATAAGGCGATTATCAATATTCCGGCTACTGTTGAGACTGCAATGCCTCATGTTTTTGCCTCTCAGATTGAATACCTTTCTAAGAATATGAAGTATCGTAATGCGGTAATGCTTAGTCTGCATCCGCACAATGACCGCGGTTGCGGCGTGGCCGATGCGGAACTCGGACTTTTAGCGGGAGCAGACCGTATTGAAGGTACACTGTTCGGTAACGGTGAAAGAACAGGTAATGTGGATATCATCACTGTTGCCATGAATATGTATTCATACGGTATTGATCCGCAGCTTGATTTTTCTAATATGCCGAAAATCAGGGATGTTTATGAAAAGCTGACCGGGATGAAGGTATATGACAGACAGCCTTATGCCGGTGATCTTGTCTTTACAGCTTTCAGCGGTTCACATCAGGATGCTATTGCCAAGGGGATGGACTGGCGTGAAGTCAGAGAGGAGAAAATCTGGAGTGTCCCTTATCTGCCTATCGATCCTGTTGATGTAGGCAGAACCTATGATTCTGATGTGATAAGAATCAACAGTCAGTCAGGCAAGGGTGGTGTGGCTTATATTCTGTCTCACAATTTCTCTCTGAACATCCCTATGAAGATGCGTGAAGAGGTGGGCTATGCGGTTAAACAGGTTTCTGATGAACAGCATAAGGAGCTTTCTCCTCAGTGGGTGTATGAAATTTTTGCCGAACGTTATCTGTCATATGTTCCTAATTTCTATATTTCCGAAAGTCACTTCAAACAGACCGACGGTATTATGGCTGAAGTGGTTATCTGCTGCGGTGATAAAAAGACAGTTGTTGACGCCAACGGTAACGGCCGTCTTGATGCGGTGAGCAATACTATCAAGCAGTATTTCGGCGTAAGTTATGAGCTGTCAGTATATGAAGAGCATGCCGTATCCAAGGGCACTTCATCAAAGGCTATGGCATACGTGGGTATCCTTTGTAACGGTGTAAGTTACTGGGGTGCCGGTCTGGAGGAAGATATAATTACCGCCTCTATAAATGCACTGGTTGTTGCTGTAAATAAACTGCCTCAGCTGCAGAACAACAGCCTGAATAAAGATGATCGTCTGGTATCAATGATTAATTACATTCAATCAAATTATCAGGAGATTACTCTTGAGGATATGGCGGATTATTTTAAACTGTCAGCACCGTACATTTCCAAATACATAAAGGACAAGTCCGGCAAAACCTTCGGGGAGCATCTGACAACCATCAGACTGAAAAAGGCAAAGACACTGTTGAAAAACGGCAATATGACGGTAGAAAATATTTCTTATGCCATCGGTTATCCTAATGTTGAACATTTCATCAGAGTATTCAAAAAGTTTTTTGAGATGACTCCGATGCAGTATAGAAATCTCAACCAGTCAATCAAGTAGTGATAAATACTGATGCGGCGATACGGTTTAATCTGTCCTGTTAACAGGTCTGTGTCGCCGTTATGAGGGAATAAAGAATAAAAAAGCAACTTCATATGCGCATCATCAGTTGTGGTGCAGGTTCATATGAAGTTTTTTTCATGACAGCCATCCCAGAAGAGACAGTCTTTCATTTAAAAAGAAATCTGCGGCAAGAGCTGATATCACCGGCGTAAGATAAAGGTAGATGATGGCAGTTACCGCTCCTATTTTTTTTACGGCAAAGTTCCAGGTGGTAAAGCTTCCAGCTGAAGCCACCAGTCCGAGAAAAAGAAGGTTTATGACATTTACAGTATTGGTAAAGTCACTCACTGTAAAGCGTGATTCATTAAATAACATGACAGGCAGCATGAAAATAATGCCGTATTCGAAACATCTTCTTGTTACCATCGGGGTGCTGTATCCGAAGCTGTTGATTTTTCTGGTAAGCACGGAATAGAAGGCCCATACCATACCGGCGGAAACAGCCATGAAATCACCAAGAGGATTGAAGGACAGATTATCTGCACCTTTGGTGCTTAAAAGAACTATACCGCTGAATGCGGCGATAAATCCCAGAATAAACCAGGTGTTGATTTTTCTTTCATCTTTGTAGAAAAGACCGGTAACCAGAGCTGTAAATAACGGGGTTATGGACAGAATAATACTGACATTTACTGCACTGGTGAAGAGGAGGGCTGAATTTTCAATGAAAAAATACAGGAATGCCCCGGTAAATCCAGCGAGAGCAAAGTAAATCTGTTCTTTCGGTTTAAAACCGACACTGCCGAAGGCGATTACTTTCAGAGCCAGTACAGCCATGAAGAATCTTATGAACAGTATTTCTATCGGGGTAAAGCTATCGAGCAGATATTTGGTCGAAATATAGGTGACACTCCACACGGAAACGGTGAATAAAGCTGAGAGATGTCCTTGCAAGTTGTTTGAATTAAGCATGATTATTCTGATGATTGTAACGTAAATAGCTGTTGCTATGCTGAGTATACTATTCATGATTGATTAAGCATATAAAAAAAATTAGAAAAATCAGCTGTAAAATTAGAGTTTTGTGTGATATTCGGAGCTTTAAAGTGAATTACATCTGAATAACTCTGTATAATAAGAGCATTTGTAACAGTCAGGTTGTTTTATAAAAATTATGAGTGAGATTAAACTGGTACCGGCAGTGATAGATGAAGCCGGAATTGATGAACTGGCGGATTTTGCCGGAGCAATATGGCGTGAGTACTGGACTGATATCCTGAAACCTGGACAGACTGAATACATGATTGAAAAGTTTCAGTCATCCAAAGCCATAAAAAATCAGATAGAAAATGAGAGATACAGTTACTTTTACATCATGTGTGACGGGGTGAGAGCCGGATATACCGGCATGTCTGTCAAGCAGGATTATCTTTTTCTTTCAAAGCTGTATATTTTAAAGAATTTCCGGCATAAGGGAATTGCCAGCGGAGCTTTCCCGCTGATAACAGATTTTGCAGTGGCTAACCGTCGTAGCCGCATTATTCTTACCGTGAACAAGTATAACAGTCATGCGATTTCCTCCTATAAAAAATTCGGATTTAAGGAGATTGATGCAGTGGTAACTGATATCGGCAGCGGTTATGTCATGGATGATTACATAATGGAATACACTGTTGAATAGTGTCTGGTTCGGCAAGAGGGGAAGTATGGCTAGAAATCTTATTATTTTTTATTCCCGCAGGGGGTTTAACTACAGTTGCGGTGAAGTCAAGTTTCTAGAAAAAGGAAATACTGAAATAGCGGTTAATTTTATGAAAAGAGTGATGGCCGATGTTGACGTATTTGAAATAACACCTGTAAAACAGTACAGTGATGATTATTATAAGTGTACTGAAGAAGCTAAAATCGAATACAAGAATAATTCCCGTCCTGAACTCAAGCAGTATCTCGATAATATTGACGGTTATGAGCGTGTTTTTATATGCGGTCCATGCTGGTGGGGAACTTATCCGATGGCTGTTTTTTCCCAGTTGGAAAGGTTGAAATGGAAAGGCAAGCAGGTTTATTTTCTGGTGACTCATGAAGGTTCTAAACTGGGCAACTGTGAAAGAGATCTGACAAAGGTCTGTAAAGGTGCTGTGATTCATCCCGGATTTGCCACATACGGTACCGGAATAGAGGACAGTGAGGACAGCATAGTCAAATGGTGTCGAGAGGCTCTTCTGGTAAAATAAATCCCTCGGATGCCGTTTCCGGAAAGAGCCGGCTATTACTCCTGTCGTGAAGTATTTGGTATATGGAGAGAGTAAATAATGAAGGATCCAAAAGTAAACCGTGTTATCGGCTATATTATTCTTTTTTCCGGTTTTGGTTTTCTGATGTACGGAACTCATTATCCTACAGCTGAAGATCCATATAACGGTAAAAACTGGTTTTTAATTATCATTTCGGTTGTTCTGATGGTTTATTCTCTGGTATGGATGATAAAAAAGGTAAGATGTCCGCACTGCAACCAGATACTGCATTTTAAACTGTACAATATAGATGTATGTCCGTACTGTGGCAGAAGTACTGATCCTGATGATAAATAAAATCATGATCATATGCATGTATGCTGGGTGATTTTTTAATCTGTTATGAACTACTCTTTGAAAATTATAGTTATTCATAAAGTAGGGATGTGTTTATTGACATTTCTTTTTTTGAAAAGGTGGTTTTGATTAGTTTTAAGGCAATTGACTATAAAAAACGTTATCTTTTTACAAAATGGTTGCAATAATGAATTTATATGATAATATAAGCGCATCCTAAGTTGACGCGGGGTGGAGCAGTCTGGTAGCTCGTCGGGCTCATAACCCGAAGGTCGTTGGTTCAAATCCGGCCCCCGCAACCATCTTCCATATCCTTTTTTCAATCTTATTTTTTAAATAATCCTGTAATTATCAGAAGAAGTTTTAGATTTGTGTATCAGGTGTTTTGTTGCCTGTTGTCAGCATATCTCTGTATTTTTCTCCTGTATTTTTTTATATCTCCTAAAGGTTTCATTACCAGTTTTCTGAGATGAATGAATATGGCATCATGGAACATACAGGGTAAAGTAAAGAGAATTCAGACTGTGAGACTCTGCAGACTTAAAATCTTATAAATCTGAAATATTAGGATTGCCGACAATTGTCATTTCGTATTCAGTAGAGTTTTCTATTATTAAGTCACTAGGATAATAGTATGTTTTATTGAATCTTTGACATATCTCTTCAATAATCATATTTACCTGATACTCATTGAATGGTAAGAAAACCGATATCAGCTGGTTGTCGGCATGGTTGTGCAACATGTATGATATATGATTATTTTTTAGAAAATACTGATCGTTGAATACCTGATGATCTCTTCTCCAGAACTGCGGTAGAGAGCTTTCTGCGTTGTACACATCAATTATAATTCCTGTAATACTGGCTCTTCCGCAGTAATTTTCAAGATTTCTTGCTACATGGGCGTATCGAGGATAGGTGAATACGACTCTGGAAATACTCCCGATACTGTTATAAGGAATACTGCAGATTCCGTTCATGTTGGCCATAACAAGTGTCTTATCGCCGAAAACAAGTAATGATTCTCCAGAGGAGATGTATCTGCCGGAGTAGTAGTCTTCCTCCATGATAACGTGAAAATCTCTGTTATATTCTATCTGTTTTCTATACCATTTTTTAAATGGCACGGTAGTAAAGAAACTGATAATCAGAAATGTTGCGATATACACTGACGGAATTATTACCGGAGCAATAAGAAAAAAATCAGAATCGAAATGGTATAAAAAACTGTATGTGTACAGGCTGACCATTATGGTAATCACTGCACTCATGAGAAGATTGTAGTTTGAAAAGCGGAAGAAATGTCTGATGACAGTCATCACCCCGTCTGATTCTGATATTTTTTTTAGATGATGCTTTCGGGTATATTTGCTGTACCTGTCCTGCCATTTTTTGGAACGGTAATGGAGACCGGAGGATCTGTTATCATGTTCTTCAGCCAGTCGCTTATCTCTACTATGTATATATATTCTAGATAGAATAAATCCTGTGATGTAGATACCTGCAATAATCGCTAGAGAAATATGGTATGGAACGACTTTTATATTAATTGGAACAAAGAATAATATTAACAATAATATAAACAGAAAAGAGTTATAAGCTACAGTAAGAATGCTCATAATATTTAATAGTTATAGATAAATTTACAGATTGAATAATAACTGCATTATTCCATATATAATGCTATTTTCTTTTTAATATATGAACAGGATTATTTCTTGGCAGAGTATTATAGCAAATGACTGGTATTTTTCCATTAAAGATATTTAAACAGGAAATGCTTTTCTACTGAACTGTCTGGTATGCGTATAAGTTTATGAATAAAAAATGATATTTGTTATGTTAATTTTTGTCTGTGTATAAATTATACAAACAGAGCGTTCATTGGGATTAAGTATTGTTTTATGTTGCAAAACAAAAATTTTGTGATAAAATGTAATCACTTTTTGATTGACGCGGGGTGGAGCAGTCTGGTAGCTCGTCGGGCTCATAACCCGAAGGTCGTTGGTTCAAATCCGGCCCCCGCAACCATCTTCATTTATTTCAACTCTTTTTCGAGTTTGAATCTTTTTCAAATTCTTTATATTTGATTTTTTTATGTTTTTTACTGATAGGTTTCAGTATTTTTATTTTTTCTGTTTAAATCATTTGTGTTCACGTGTATACGTCTAAAAAAAGTTTATGTGCAGTAGCTTTATGCTTTGTTTGAACTGACGGGTGCAGACGGAAAACACAGGGATATTAAAGCAGAAAACTACATTTAATTCCGTTAAGCTGGTGTAGATGTAACTTTTAATTTGAATACAGACATAAAATGTCAGTAAAACCAGTGAATGAAATGTAACTTTCCGATAATATTTCCGGCTTTGTTCTTCTAGATTTAATGTAACCGTAAATGATGCCTATGATGTTAAGGATGCAGACTTACGTTGATGACATGATATCTATCGTATTTGTATTTTTTATAAAAATAAACTTAATAATTATATGCTGATAATTTTAAAAATGTGATAGATTTTTCAAAATCATAAAATTCTAATATTTATTTTATATAAAAATTATCAATAATTTGTTTTATTAGGTTATAATTTAGTCATGAATAACGATAATGATCGATTGTCAGCTGTTTTACCATAAAAAACAGCGGGGCAGGTCGCATCGATATTCGTGAGTCAGGTGCGGACGGATTTATTATTAAAGTATTAAAACTAAAAATAAGGAGTTAAAAATGAGTAGAACAAGACATTTCAAACAGCGCTTATCACAGAGAAGTATTGAAGACGGTATGGTTGATGTACTTTTGCAGTTCGGTGTTGTGGACGGAGATAAACTGATACTCAACCGTGACAGCTGCCTGTTTCTGGCGGAGATTTTTGAAAAAATGAAACAGACCATGCTGCGGATGTCCAAAAAAGGTGGAGTAACAATTGTTGAGGCTGATAATGTGCTGCTGACGGCATACAGGTGTAATGGTTATAAAAAAGGTAGAAATAAAAACGACAGGATTGAAGAATACGAAGGTTACAACGAGGATTACAGTAATGATTGCAGGATGATTTGTTGATTTATTGTATGTTGTATTGTATGCACGGAAGAGTATATGTCAGAAAAAAAGATAAGTGTAGATGAATCTTCAGTAGCTTCTTCTCATGATTCACCTTCTCAGGAATTGCGTGTGTCCGGAGAAGGTTCCAGGATAACAGAATTTCCGGAAGAGAATCGTAGAGAAGGGGACGAAGAGACTCAAAAATCCCATTCTGATTTGAGATTAGATCGTGATGATGGAGCACAGATTATTGCCGGTATTTTGGAAAAGGCAATAGGTATTCCGGTTGCTGCCGGGATTAATTCTATAATAGATAATTATTTAAGGAAGGACGTCGTTCCTGTTCCCGGGGCGATGCTTTACTGTGACCTGGCAGCCGGATATATTGAACACTCCGGTATTTATGTTGGTGGCGGAGAGAAATGTATTGTTGAACTTACCAATGACAGAGGTGAAAGCCGAATAACTATGGTAACACCAAAGGAGTTTATCAGCGGTGGTATAGGGCGCAGTATCTATGTTTCATGCATCGACAATGATGCATCCGGCAGTGATGCGATAGCTGAGACAGCACTGAACATGGTGGGAAGAGATCTCGGAAGATATAATCTTCTTACCAACAACTGTCATATGTTTACTGATTACTGTCTACGCTGCGGTCAGAAACCAAATAAGTATCATGGTCAGTGTATGAGAAAAGAGGATTACCTGAAGCATTTCAGAAACCGGGAGATGACTCTTACCTATCTTAAAAATACCGCCAGAGAAATTCTAAAGGCTAATGAATGGCGGATATGGCACTATAAAAAAAGCTAGAAACGTAATCCGGAATAATACGATCGTAGGTTGGGTCTATTTACGGCATCAGTTATCCGGAAATGAACAGATATTGAGTGCGTACAGTACGGCAAATATTTTTCTGGTATCCATCATTGACTGGTCGACAGTGTACTCGCGACGTCCGTTCTTATAGTTGATGATGTTACCACTGTTGATTTCCGCAATTTTTCTGCCTGAGGAGTAGTCGACCACATAGTTGCCGGATATTTCAAGAATCCTTCTGCCTGACTGATAGTCACGGATGTAGTTACCGTCGATTTCCAGTAGTCTTTTACCTGATGAATAATCTGTGATATAGCTATCCCTAATTTCCAGCAGTCTTTTGCCGGAAGAGTAGTCTTTAATATAGTTATCAGATATTTCTATGATTCTTTTGCCATTTCTGTAGTTTTGAATATAGGATCCGGCGTAAGCGGTACCGCCTGCAGCGAGTACAAGGATAATGACAGGGATTAGTATAAAAGTCTGAAGTTTTTTCATAATTTTCCCCCAATGAAGAACAAGCTGTTAATCATATGAAGATGTACCGGTATGCATAAAACAGACATTGTGACTGCAGAATGAGACTGACAGCAATGCTACATGCTTACAGAGTTTATTATACTTCGCTGTTATGGAAAAATATATCATTCAGAATGGGGATTGTGACAGCGAAAAGTGTTTAAATTTTCGGCATAAAGTGTTATATTGAGAAAGCTGAAATTATTGAATTATCTTATTTAGCAAAGAGGATAAAAAATATGAAAAAGAAGAAAACAGTCAAGGGAAATCAGAGCAGACCTGAAGTCATCAATTTTGTCTGCAAGTATGACCTGAAATTCAATCATGCCAGAGTGTACGATGATAGAAAAAGAAAAATGAAAGCCGGCTACTGTAAGCACAAGAACGGCATAATGCCAGGCGATGGCGACATCCCTGGCTTTTTTTATGCCTGCATCATTTTAGAAAGTCAGTTCAGCGGTAACGCCGTTTGTCAGATCTCTTAAGGAGATTCCCTGTTCGTTGATAATAGCCATGCTTTTATCACTTCCTCCTCTCGGAAAGGTAATTGATCCCGGATTCAGAATATAAATACCGGCCCTGTTTTGTTTAAGTACCGGACAATGGGTATGACCGCTCATAAATATATCCCCGTTAGCCAGTCCGATGTACTCACTGTCTGTTTCATCGTAACGGTGTCCGTGAGTCATAAAAGCTTTACGACCGTTGATTATCAGAGTGTTATACGATGCATCAATAGGAAATTCCAGTACTGTACTGTCTACTTCACTGTCACAGTTTCCCCTTACGGCAATAATTCTTTCTTTAAGTGAATTCAGTAATTTAACTATATACATCGGATCATAAGAGGACGGCAGACCGTTTCGTGGTCCGTGATTAAGGAAATCCCCTAGAAAAATAAGAAAATCAGCTCTATTGGTATCTGCTACCTTGATGGCTTTCTCCAGATTTTCGGCATTTCCGTGTACATCTGATATAACGGCATAAGTGGTCATGATAATGAATTCCTTTATTGTTCTGAAATCGGTTGTTAGATGCGGTATTCCGGTCTGTGAATGAACTGTCAGTGCCGTTATTATACATCTTAAGAGGTTTTTAGTATCATTAAAAATACAACAGGAGCCGGATGACAAACTCTTTATTATCAGCCATGATA
>OMYE01000063.1:10503-22119 GCA_900315145.1 uncultured Pseudomonadota bacterium
TAAAAATAATAAAAATAGTTTAAAAGAATAATAACTAGATGTATTATACATCCATGGATACACGATAGCCTATGCGGTAGCAGATCCAGTGATAAAGTTTATATCGGGGATAATAGAGGAGTGATGAATTATGAGTATGCAGGTCAGTCATGGTGCTTTACCATTAATTATGGGAAATTATGCCTCAAAGTTCGGGGTAAATTTATTTATGTATGGAAATTCCGCTTATACTGACGGCAAAAATATTACCATTCCCCGTCTTGATTTCGAAAATGAAGAAGAAATGGAAATGGCTTTCGGATATGTGGCTCACGAATGCGGTCATATCAGGTTCAGTGATTTCGGATCTATCAAAAGAGCTATTGATGAATCAAGCTGGCTTATGAATCTTTTTAATGCTCTGGAGGATGTGCGTATTGAGTACCTGCAGAGTCGGGACTGGCCCGGGTTAACTAAAAGCTTCAGCTTTTTGGTGGAGAAGCTGGAAGGTGATATAGTGAGATGTATCAGAAAGACAGATGATCTCACATCTCTGATAATTATTTATTTCAGTGCTTTCGGTCGTTTTAACTGTCTCAAGCAGCCAAGCAGAAAATCACTCAGGGCGGCATCAAAAAAATTATCATCTTATCTTCCTGAAACTCTGATTTCATACTTGAACGGGATGGTTTTAAGGATTACGCGCTGTAAAAACTCTGATGAGGTTTTAGACATAGCTCAGCAGATTACCAATATAGTCAGAAAGTTCGTTGAGAGGATAAATGATGATTTCAATAAAAAGGAATGCCGTCAGTCAGCCGGGGATAGTGCAGTTACCGGAGATGACGCGACACATACCGGTTGCTTGCAGGATGCGGAAAACAGATTCCGTGAGCAGTTTAACGAGTTCCAGAGAAGATCACTTGAAAAGGGATGCGGTGTGCAGTTGAGCTGTTTTGATTTTGATAATGCAGGTTTTAATACCGGTCTGAATGATGATTTTTACAGCGGTCTTTCAGAATACGGCTGCAGTATTTCCGGTGATGATGTTGAAAAAATGGAAAGTGAGTTATCCACAATAGTAGCTGGAATGAAAGAGGAGTACCCGGGAGTCGACGGACACGTGAGGGCATTTAAAGTTCCTTGTGTAGATGCTCTTCTAGAAAAAACTTCAAGAAACTCTCCGAATGCCAGAGATATCGGAAGTCTGGTTGTTAAAAACTCCAAGCCTGCTGATAATCTGGATTTATACCACAGTGTTCTCTCGGATAATTCTTTAAGGTGCAATATTTCTTCACTTGTCAAAGGATACGAATCCTGGCATCTCGGTAACAACAGTCATGGCAGAGTGCTCGATGTCAGAGCCTATTATAATTCCATGGAGGGAAAACTTACCGACAGAATTTTTAAAAGAAAGGTAATGCACCGGGCTGTTAATACCACCTTTCATCTGCTTGTGGATATTTCCGGTTCCATGAGTCGCGAATGTGAGAGGGGCGGTAAGTGCCGTTATGAGGTTGCCAATCACATGGCTCTTTCTCTTGCTCTGGCCATGGAGGGAGTGAGAAACCTTGATCTCAGAGTAGCCTATTTTCCGGGAAATTTCTGTGAGTACGAAGAGGTGTATCGTACCGGACAGCCTCTGGTTGAAAGAGCTACTTATTTCGATTTGCGTCCTAGGGGCTGCACTCCGCTTGCCCAGACACTGCTGTCATGCATCAGTCAGATGCCTGATACAGATCGTTATCACCGTAATATTATAGTGGTTATTACCGATGGCGAACCTGATAACTACTCGTTTGCCGAAAGTATGATTGCCAAGGCCGAGGCTAAGGGAATTGAGATTCATGCTCTTAGAGTATCAGATCGCTTAAAGCTTCGGGATTTGTTCAAAAGCTGTATTGATGTCAAGGATGCCTCCGAGCTGCCAAAGGCTATGACTGAACTTCTTGCCGACCGTATATTTGCCGTTAATGTTTGATTATAGAGGTAATACCGGTATGACTGTTACCAGTTTGGAGAAAAATCTATCCGAACGGCGGTTTAATATGATGGTTACAATACAGTCGCTAAAATGGTAAAATAACCACGCTGTTAATACAGTACGTGCCTACGGTCTTAAGAGCCGCGGATATGCCAAGGTTAAAGAAATTCCAAATGTTGGTCCGTCGTTTTAGATACAGTCATAATGATTGTTTTTTTGAATATACAAAGCAGTGTCTGGCGACAGAAAAACATATGCGACAGTTTTCGAAGAATGATGTTTGATTTTTTTGAGAGAATAATCTCCCCGTTTAAAGATGAGCCGTTAACTCAGCCTCCTGCAGGTTTTTTGAGGTTTATATGGTTCTTTGTTAAAGATTTTAAATGGTATCTTCTGGCAATATCCGTTCTGGCTGCCATTGTCGGTATAGGTGAGGCTGTCCTTTTTTATTATATCGGTTATTTTGTGGATATTCTGAGTGTATCCACGTACGAAAATTTTTATGTCAATCATAAGTACGGCTTTATTTTCTTTCTGATTCTTACAATGGTTATTCTGCCTTTGTGTATCGGGCTGCATGCGCTCATTTTGAATCAGACTTTAAGAGTCAACTTTCCGACTAAGGTCAGATACAAGCTGCACCGGTACCTTTTGAGACAGAGTGTATCCTATTTTTCTGAAGAGTTTTCGGGCAGGGTTTCCCAGAAACTGATGCAGACCACAATAAGCCTTAGAGATACCGTCCTTAAATTCTCCAATGTCGTGGTACGTATTACTGTTTATTTTATTACCATGATGGTTATGCTTGCTGAAACCGATATTTATCTCATGGTGATCATGGGAATCTGGCTGATAGTATATCTTTACCTGATGTATTATTTTATTCCACGTCTCAGTAGATTGAGCAGCGAATGTGCTGAAAAGAGATCTCTTATGGTTGGCGGTATAGTTGACAGCTATACCAATATTCAGACGGTGAAGCTTTTTTCCCAGCAGAACCGAGAGGAGAAATACAGCAGACAGAACATGCAGGCATGCGCTGATTCAGAATTTAAAATGATGCGTATGGTCTCCAAGTTTAATGTAAGCGTTCAGATAATCAATCAGATGCTTATATCCATGCTGGTAATAGTGGCTATCATTTTATGGTCTAATAATGTGGTTATGGTCGGTGCTGTTGCTATCTCTCTCGGTCTGGCCATCAGAACAGCAAATCTTTCCCAGTGGGTGATGTGGGAAGTGGGTATGCTTTTTGAGAACATCGGTAATGTCACCAACGGCATAAAATCACTTGCCAAGCCAATCAGTATTACAGACCCAAAGGAACCGGTAAAACCGGTAAGCTTTAAGGGTGACATCAGCTTTAGGGATGTAGTTTTTTCCTATAATAACAAGGTCAAGGTGTTTAACGGCCTTAACCTGCATATTAAACCTGGGGAACGCATCGGTATTGTCGGACCGTCAGGAAGCGGTAAATCAACACTGGTCAATCTGCTGTTACGTCTTTATGAGGTTAACAGTGGTTCAGTTGCCATAGACGGGGTTGATATCCGGAATATGACGCAGGATGAACTGCATCAGGCTATCGCCATGGTTACCCAGGATACTTCTCTTCTGCATCGTTCAGTCAGAGACAACATAACCTACGGCAGGGATTTTAAGGAGAGAGATGAGGAGATTGAGGTTCTGGTGCGTTCTGCTGCATCTCAGGCCAAAGCAATAGATTTTATTGAACTTCTGAGTGATTCTCAGGGAAACAGCGGTTTTGACACCCAGGTAGGGGAACGAGGTGTAAGACTTTCCGGCGGTCAGCGCCAGCGAATTGCTCTTGCCAGAGTGATTCTGAAAAATTCACCGATTCTTATTCTTGATGAAGCCACATCTGCCCTTGATTCAGAAGTGGAGGCTGCCATACAGGAAAATCTTGAGGTTCTGATGAAGAACCGTACGGTAATTGCCATAGCCCACCGTTTGTCTACTATTGCTTCCATGGATCGGTTGATAGTTCTCGAAAACGGAGAGATTATTGAGCAGGGGACACATGCTGAGCTTTTGGCTTTAAACGGGGTTTATGCAAGATTGTGGCAGAAGCAGACAGATGGTTTTTTGGCAAATAAATAAAAAATGTGAAATACTTCTTATTTTGGAGTAAAATAGTCAAAAATTTTTGAGTGGATCCCGAGGTGATATTTTATGTGTGAAATAAGCAAGGAAGCGGCAATGGTAAGAGATGCTTTGGCAGCTCAAGGCTTAGAGACACCGCGCATTCCCGTGGAAATGACTCATGACGAACAGCGGGCCGAGATTGAAAAACATATCAGTGCGGTAATGCAGATACTTGGACTTGATCTGGAAGATGACAGTCTTAGACGCACTCCGTACCGTATTGCCAAGATGTACGTCAATGAAATTTTTTCCGGTCTGGATTATGTTAACTTTCCGAGTATTACCGTTATCGAAAACAAAATGAAGGTTGACGAAATGGTGAAGGTTTCAGACATAACTTTAACCAGCACCTGTGAGCATCATTTTGTAACTATTGACGGCAAGGCGAAGGTTGCTTATCTTCCGGCAAATAAGATCATCGGATTATCAAAAATAAACCGTATTGTGCAGTTTTTTGCTAGACGTCCGCAGGTTCAGGAGCGTTTGACCCAGCAGATTCTGGTGGCTCTGCAGACTCTTCTGGAAACCCAGAATGTGGCGGTAACCATCACAGCTACTCACTACTGTGTGAAGGCTCGAGGTGTTCAGGATGCTACCAGTGAAACCACCACTACGGCGCTCGGAGGATACTTTAAGTTTAATCAGGCCTCCCGTCATGAATTTTTAACCGACTGATATTGTTGATTGATACTTTTTTGTAGCTGTATTTAAACAAAAATAAGTAGTTTCTTGTTTGTGTGACAGATATGATTTGCAAAAATAATTTTTTCCCGACAGCTCTAATCCTGTTGATTATAATGGGACTGGGTGGGTATTACCTCTATGTTCTCGGGTTGAATCGGAACAGAAACGTATCGGAAGCTTTTAGTTATTATTATTTGAAAAAAGAGCTTCGTTTCTGGAACAAATACCAGACAATGTATGTTATTCCGGGACATGTATATGATACAACCAGAAAGCCTCCGTTTTTTCTGGATCGTCAGGGGTTTGATTATCCAAAGTTTGACGGTAGCGGTATGGTCTTCACGGATAACAGCAATTTGCATTTCAGACTATATAAAAAGCCGCAGGAGCTTTATGTTTATTTCCGTCTGAAGGCTGAGATGGGGCAGACTCGAATAAATGTAGGTAGTGAATCTGTAGCCTATCTAGACAATCCTGGCAGCTATGAGGTATTTTTACCGATAGTTCCTTCAGAACTGCAGATGGACAGTAACGGTGTATATGAGGTGAATATCGGAACGTCTCTGCCGGTGAGTATTTATGCCATGGCGATTACCTCTGAGCCAGAAACTCTCATAGATGACGATATCAACTACGATGCAGAAAGGTACTGAGTCTCACATGGTGATTCGTAAGGCTGATGAATACAGTCAAGCGGTCTGCTGTCAGTGCATGACTTCCTATAACAATTAAATTTTTAATAAAGAATAAAGCTGATTGTAATAAGAAAGGCGGTCCGGTTTAACGGTCTGCCGGTTTTTCAGTGTTATCTGAAGCGTAATACTGCTTAAACAGGAATACACAATAAAACCATTAGGATTACTTTAGGAATAAAAAAAAGGAAAATACAATAGGGAAGGTGGTCTGGACGGAGGATTTATCTTCCTGAAGCGGTATTTTCTGGGGTGAAAGATGACAAGAGATAACTATTTTGTGACATTGATGGTGCCGGTATATAATGAGAGTGCTGCTATACCGTTTTTTTATCAGAAGGTTAAATCTGTTCTGGAACCGATAGCCGGTCATTATGAAATAATGTTTATCAATGACGGCAGCAGGGATAATTCTGTTGCCGAGATTAAGGATTTAATAGCCAGAGACGACTGTGTAACTCTGGTGAATCTTTCCAGAAACTTCGGTAAAGAGGCTGCTATGACAGCCGGACTGAAGTATTCAACAGCTGACGCTGTTGTCCCTATCGACGTGGATCTTCAAGACCCGCCGGAACTTATTCTCCGTTTTATCAATGAATGGCTGGAACATGGATATGACATGGTTTACGGAATCAGAGTTGACCGTTCCAATGATACTCCGATGAAAAGATTTACTGCCGGTGCCTTCTACAGAGTATTCAATTTTATGACTCAGAAGGTGCATATTCCGGATAATGTCGGTGACTACCGTCTGATGGATCGCCGGGTGATAGATGTTATCAATACCCTTGGTGAACGTAATCGTTTCATGAAGGGGATTTTTGCCTGGGCCGGCTTTTCCTCATACGGTATTCCTTATGAGAGACCGGAAAGAACGGAAGGTGAGTCTAAATTTAACTACTGGAAGCTGTGGAATTTCGCTCTTGATGGTATTGTCAGTTTTTCCAGCATGCCGTTGCGTATCTGGAGCTACATCGGAGGTATACTGGCGATTATAGCCGTATTCTACATGATGTTTATTATCAGCAAGACTGTTTTTCTTGGGACGGATGTTCCCGGATATGCTTCAACTATGTGTGTCATACTGTTTCTCGGTGCGGTACAGCTGATATCCATCGGAATTTTGGGAGAATATATATCCCGTATCTTTATAGAAGTGAAGAACCGTCCGATATTCGTACTGGAGAATATCTACAGTAATGCACGTTCAAAGCTTTCTCACGGAGATGTTAAAGAGGTTCCCGTTACCGGTGCCGATGCATGCGAGGATGATTCCTGCAGAAACGGCGCAGAGAGCAGGAGTTAAATATGAGTCAGACTCTATCCGTTCCTTTCGCAGACAGGATAAACAAACAGGAGCTTTTACGTATTTTAAGGTTTCTGTTTGTCGGAGGTCTGGCTACGCTGGTTGACCTGATGATGACAGTTTTTCTGGTGTCATTTTTAGGCTGTGACGGTTTGACCGGTTTTCTGGAATCTGTTTTTTTATCTCATGAAGGAACAGGCAGCGGACAGCCGTCAGAGATTCATCTGTTTGTAGAAGAATACTTCGAGGAGATGGTTTCTGTTATCAGTTTTATGACAGCTTTCGGAGTGTCATTTTTCGGTCACTGCCGGGTTACCTTCAGAAAAAAGAAATCATTATCAGTGTTTATAAAGCTGATAACTGTATCTCTTGCCGGTCTGTGGTTAAGAACCATAATTATTTTTGCGATGAAAAGCATGTTGGGATGGCAGGGGTACCTGCCGGTGATTTCTGCCATGCTGATTGTTACCGTAAGTACCTACATCGGGTCAAAGTACTGGGTTTTCAGGAAAGCAGGTGATATCGATGATAACAGGTTAAGTAACGGTATGAAATAATAATAAAAAGTACTCACATACGGATAAATTACTTAAATAGTACATATAATATGTTTGACAGATCATTTGAATTGAACAGAAATTATTTTCATCGGGACAGTACGGATTCTGTCACAGTTGCCGGCACAGGAGAAGGAACTTACAGTGACAGTAAAAATACAGGTAATGATGGTAATAAGGCGCATGGCGCTTACCATTCAGCCGGATCTGATGCCAAGCCCTTTCAGGGAAATATTTCTTGTAACGAGAAGTCTTCCGGCCGAAGCCGTGAGAGTAGAAAATCAAGATTTCGTGAGATCATAGGTATTATTCTGCTGTATCTTTTTTCAAGATTTGTTCTGTATTCCATTGCCTTTCTCGGAAATCTTCACTATTCATCGGATGTCAATGTAATAGACGGGGACATGTCTATTGCCTCGATCATTAATGATACCAAAGAGATTATCTGTGAATTTGACTGTAAGTGGTTTATAGATGTAGCTAAAAACGGGTATGATCCTGCCCCTACAGGTTTAAGCAATGCCAATGCCGCAAACTGGGCATTTCTGCCGGGGTATCCTATGCTGGCCAAAGTAGTGTCTTTAATAACCGGATTTGATACCCTTACAAGTCTTCTGCTTGTCAGTAACCTGTTTTTCCTGCTGGCGCTTTTCCTGTGGAACAGCTACATAAAGCTTCTCAAAATTAACAGTGGTTTAAGACGTCTGTCGCTTATTGTGCTCTGTTTTCTACCTTATTCAATTTACTATCTTGCACCGTATACGGAAAGTATGTTTCTGGCCTTCACATTAGCCGCATTCATTGCCATGAAGAAAAAACATTTTCTTCTGGCAGGAATTCTGGGGATGGGGATGACTGTTACTAGAAATGTCGGAGTAATGTTTGTATTTCCACTCCTTTTGGCCGGTATTATGGAATACGGCTTCAGGAATATTTTCAGGCTGACATATGATAATGCCAAACTGGCACTGGGGATTATGCTTGTTCCGCTGCCGATGTTTATTTTTCAGAATTATCTCTATCACATTACCGGGGACAGTTTTGCTTTCATGCATATTCAGCTTGCCTGGGGTAGAAGTATGGATAATCCTATAAATCATATTATCAACGGCATAGCCTTTGGCGGATATAAGCTGTATTTCAGTTTAATGATAATCGCCAGTCTGCCACTGATTGTTTTTCTTGCCCGTTGCAGAATGTATGTGGAAACTTTATTTTTTATTATTTGCGCGGTTATCCCTCTCTGTACCGGGGTTAATGCCTACCCGCGTTATATTTTCGGTTTAATGCCGTGTATTCTGGCGTTAACTCTGCTGATGAAAAAATATACGCTTATCCGTCAACTGCTACCTGTAATATGCGGTATGTTCAGTATATACTTTGTGATTGCCTGGGGGCATAGCAAGTTCTTTGTAGTTTAATGAGTGTTCCGGAGTGTATTTGTCTTATGCATGTAGCCTGCACGCCGGAAACTGTTGACTTTTTGAATCTGTAAATATATAACATCATGGCTTTTTTAGGAATTCCGTCTGTTGTTATTTCGGGTTTTCCAAATGTAATCACCATATACAGCCGGTTTAAAGGATAATCAATTATTATGAATATAGCTCTTGGTATTGAGTACAACGGTTTAAATTATAAAGGATTTCAGCGTCAGAACGATTTTGACAGTGTTCAGGAGCGTATTGAAAAAGCCCTGTCCCGGGTTGCTAATACTCATGTGGAGATCTATTGTGCCGGAAGAACTGATGCCGGAGTTCATGCTACCGGTCAGGTAGTTAATTTCAGTACTGATGCTGTAAGACCAGAACATGCATGGATCCTGGGGACTAATGTTTTTCTTCCTAGAGATATTTCCGTTAAATGGTCTAGAATTGTAAGTGATGATTTTCATGCCAGATTTTCTGCAAAGGCAAGACGCTACCGTTATGTTATTTTAAATAACCGCAGCCGTCCGGCTGTTCTCAGTGGACTGGTATCTCACTATTATCAGGAAAGACTTGCTGAGGATGATATGCATAAAGCGGCTCAGAGTCTGTTGGGGGAACATGACTTTACCACATTCAGAGCAGCTGGATGTGAAAGCCGTACCCCGTGGCGCAATGTCCATCAGATTACCGTTACCAGACAGGGGGATTATGTAGTTGTTGATATTACTGCCAATGCCTTTCTTCTTCACATGGTAAGAAATATTGTCGGTTCCCTTATTGAAGTAGGGTACGGCCGTAAGCCAGTTGAATGGATAGGGGAGATATTTGCCGCCACAGATCGTACTCTTGCTGGTCCTACCGCTCAGCCTGATGGTCTATATTTGGTTGATGTGATATATCCACAGGAGTTCAACCTGCCGAAAAACACTAATTTAGGTCCGTTTACGTTGATCTAAAAACTTTGTTCTATTCACCGGAATCTCATACGATGATTTTTTCTGTTTTATTACAAGGGATTCCGTTTCGTTGTTTTTATCTTTCCTGCCTTATCATACGGCATTTGATTATTCTATAGCTGACTTTCCGGCATTTTTGATCAGTTTCTTATCAGTCACTGGATTAAAACAGGACACAGCTTCTTCTAACACCGGCTTATATTAAGATCCTGAGACAGCCCGGACTATGAAAATATAGATTTATATTGATATTTTTTAATTATTAAAAAACTTTTATATTATAAAGATATGAGGATATGGTTCAGGTGAATAATATATAAATATGTATTCTGTTATTGTCAAAAATTAATAATGCCAGATGTTTTAAATTTTTGAAGCGATACATGATGCATTAAATATGAAAAGGTGTTGTTTCTGTTTTATTATTCAGATGTTTAAATGGGTAAAACATGCTGAACATTAGGAAAAATAAGAGTTTAATCAAAAAAGTTTTACACAGTTAATAAAATTGTAAAAATAATAATTAATTTAATTTTAAGGTAAAATTCAGGTATTTTAGATGTTGATTGGTTTGTTTTTAACCGGTTTTATTAATAAAAAGCTTGATTTATTTTAATTCACAGCCTTATACCCTAAAAGTGTGAATAAGCAAAAAATGGCTGGTTAAAGAAAAAACAGAAGCTTTTTTGACCATTTTTCTGAGATATTGTTAATAGATAAATTGATATTTTTTAATCTTGATAAATGCTTGATTATCATTAATAAAAGGTATAGAGTTTGCGCATTGAGTTAACGTTTCAGGCCAGTTTCAGGACGATTTGTATTTATGTTAAAACAGAAAGCTCCACCACATGATCAGAGTTTTGATAAAAGAGCAGAATTCTTTAAGAACCAGATATACGGCACCACCAAAGGAAAGATAAGGGGGGCTGTAGTCTGGAGAGATCTACAGGAAATACTGCGGCTTTTTCCTGCCGGCAGAAAATTGAGAATTCTTGATGCCGGTGGCGGATTCGGTTATATGGCGGCTAAACTGGCGGCTTTAGGCCATTACGTGACGCTTGTTGATATTTCCCAGGATATGCTAGATCTTGGTAAAAGGGAGCTGGCTGCCAATCCGGTTTCCGGAGAGATAGTCTTTATAAAAGGAGAGGTGCAGAAGCTTGCGGAAATTCTTCCGGATGAAAAATATGATTTGGTTCTCTGTCATGCCGTGCTTGAATGGCTGGTTGATCCTCATCCGGTTATTGAGATTCTAAAAGGAATGCTAAGAGAAGGGGGGGTTTTATCACTTCTTTTTTACAACCGGACTGCTCTTCTTTTTCAGAGTCTGGTGGTGGGAAATTTCGATTACATCAGACAGGGGCTGGTGAAGAAGAAACGGCAGAAGCTGACGCCGATTACTCCTCTGTATATAAGCGAGGTTAAACGCTGGATATGTGAAGCCGGACTAAAGCCGGCAGGATTAAGCGGGGTAAGAATTATCCATGACTACATGCGAGATAAAACTGAACAGATATCTAAATTTGATGATTTACTGAGTTTTGAGATGGAGTACAGTCGTTCAGAGGATTTTGCTCATCTTGGCAGATATATTCATATATGGACTGAACCTCTGACAGTGAGTGAAAAGTGATTTAAACGTCCTGTAAGACTTAATCTTAAAAGGTTGAAGTTATAAGTCTATGGATATAAAGAGTTTTTCTGTTGGTAAAAAAACGGCGACATTCTAACAGATGTCGCCGTTTTCTTGTTTTTGCTGATTAGAAAAGTAGTTCCCTTTTTTATATCTGCAGCCGCAGTTTCATGCTACAAGTATAATTACATCTTCTTAATTCTCATGTATTTAAGAAAAATCTTAC
>OMYE01000014.1 GCA_900315145.1 uncultured Pseudomonadota bacterium
TTGTCATTATCAGATATCTTGATGACCAATTTCTCCTCCTAAAACATAAAGACTACTTTTAATTCGTGCGGATTATAACACATGAATTCTAGCCGGCAACCAAAAGAGTTCACCATATGCTAAAATTCATGTTGTAAGACCTAATACAATAAATTTAATTTTCTAATACACGAAAACGTTAATAATCATCTGATTATTAACGTTTTTGTTTTTTTGTAGTGTTTGCTGTAAGCTGATTTATTCAGCGAATCATGTTATAAATTTATGAGATTTTCTCCTAGAGGAAACCATCTTTCCATGAGTTTGTTCTTTTGCTCCGGATAGTTATTGAATATTATTTTTGCTGTTTCCGTGCATTTTTCCATAGACGGGTAGTCACGAATGGCATCGGCAATTTTATATGAGACCTCTCCGGTTTGTCTTGTTCCAAGGAGATCCCCAGGGCCTCTGATTTCCATGTCCTTCTGTGCAATGACAAAACCATCATTGCTGTTTTTGAGTGTCATCAGTCTTTCTTTTCCGATACTGTTGATTTTATCGGAGTACATCAGACAGCAGAATGACTCGAGATTTCCTCTGCCGACACGTCCTCTAAGTTGGTGTAACTGGGCAAGGCCATACCTTTCTGCATTCTCAATAACAATGAGGAATGCATTGGGAACGTCTACTCCGACCTCAATTACAGAAGTAGCGACAAGCACATCAATGTTACCATCTTTAAAATCACGCATGATATGGTCTTTATCAGATGATTTCATCTGTCCGTGTACCAAACCGATTTTAAGTTCAGGAAGCTGCTGTGATAAATAATCATGGGCATTAATGGCATCCTGCGATTCAATAACCTCTGATTCATTAACCAGACTGCATACCCAATATACTTGCTTTTTCTGACAGCAGTTGATTCTGATTCTTTCGATAATCTCATTTCTTCTGGCTTCCGGAACAAGTATGGTTGTTATAGGTTTTCTACCTTTAGGCAGTTCATCTATGACTGATACGTGCATGTCTGCGTATATGGTTTGAGCTAAAGTTCTCGGAATAGGGGTTGCAGTCATTGCCAGCATATGAGGAACTTTGTTATCTACGTTGCATTTACTGCGCAATTTCATTCGTTGTTCAACACCGAAGCGGTGCTGTTCATCGATGATAATCAGTCCCAGTTTGTTAAAATTCACCTGTTCCTGAATAATGGCATGGGTGCCCACAATCATAAGGGATTCACCGGATTCTATTGACAGCAACTGCTGTTTCTTTTCTGATTTTTTTTGACTTCCTGTCAGCAAGGCAACTTTGATATCCAAAGGTTCAAGGAATTTTTGGATATTGGCATAGTGTTGTTCCGCCAGAATTTCCGTGGGAGCCATAAGGGCAACCTGAATGCCGTTTCCCATAGCCTGTAAAGCAGACATGACGGCCACGAGAGTTTTTCCGCATCCGACATCCCCCTGAACCAGCCTGTTCATAGGCTGAGCCATATTCAGATCTGCACTTATTTCCTTGAATACGCGCATTTGGGCATTGGTAGGAGCGAAACTCAGTGTTTTTAAAAATTTGCTGATGAGATTATTCACTGGCTTTAGAGTAATGCCGTTAAGAGTTTTATTCTTTTCTTTTAACGTCAGTACTGACAGGTATTGAGATATAAGTTCTTCACATATTATCCTTTGCTGAACCGGTGTATTGAATAGTGCCAAATCTTCTAGAGATGTGTCAAGATCTGGAAAATGAACACGAAACAGTGCTTCTTTGAGAGTAATCCCGTCAGGATTGAGTTTCGGAGGAATTAAATCCTCACATGCACCTTCCGTAGAGAGAAAGTCCAAAGCCTTCAGCATTAAATTACGCATGGACTGCATTTTAATGCCGCTGGTGAGATGATATACGGGGGTATAATTCTTCGGGAGACTTGTGTCCTTCAGATTTATTTCCGGATTGGTCATCTGCAGTTCATTGTTGAAGGTGCTGATTTTGCCGTGACAGATAATAGTGCTGTTGGGTTTTAGCTCCTTATTGATAAAAACAGGACAGTTAAACACTGAGACTCTGAGATAGCCGGTTCCGTCATTCAGAATCATGGTCATCAGGTTTTTATTTCCCTGCTTTTTATTAACAACCGTTGCCTTTATGGTGGCATATTCATCAGCCCTAAGTTCGGCAATAGGAGTAGGTTTAGTTTGATCAAGATAGGAATATGGAAAATGTAAAAGCAAATCAAATACCGTTTCCTTTCCAATTTTCTTTAATGCAGAAATCTGTTTAACGGTTATTCCTTTAATGGATTCAATAGGGATTGCTGATATATCTTCCATAAAAATATTTTTGTATACTCGCGGTTGATATTATGAGGCACGGCTAATTTTACAGTAATTTACGTAACAACCATTGAGCCCCGAATTTTCTTACCTTTAGAATCACCCTGCGGTACTGTTCCGGATAATCCTCAAGAGATTCAAGTTCACTTTCAGTTGTGATTTCGGCAGATTTGGAAAGAAGGTAATCTCTTTCATGATTGATTTTTTCTAAAAGAACATGATGAGCATCGTCAACCAGCAGACCGTTTTCCAAATCCAGCCCCCATGCACGCGGATTAAGATTATTTCCGGTTATCAGATGATACCTGCTGTCTACTGATATACCTTTGACGTGATAGGTATTAAGATCATCCTTCCATAATCTAATTTTTAAAATACCTTCATTTATCTGTTGACGGTGATTGCTCACAAAATCCTTGAGGTTCATTTCATAAATATACGGGACGGCCCCAACTTTATTGTAAGGTTCTCCTTCATGAATAAAGAAATCATTGGCTTTTTTATCTCCAACCAGAATAGTGAGTTTAACTTTCTTCTTTAAGGCGCTATTGACGGCCTTCAGTACCTGATTTGGAAAATTGAAGTAAGGAGTATATATAAATATTTCTTCAGAAGCCGAATTAATCAGGTTGATTATAGTTGAATTAAGTTTGTTGTTTTTTCTTCCAAGACCTACCAGCGGTGTTATACCAACCTGATTATTAGAGAATTTCTCCGGGGTAAAGCTGTATAACGCTGATGATAGTTCACGGCGCTGTTTTTTGATTTCCAGATTGAGTTCTTTTGGCGTAGGAATTATATCGTGTGAAAAATCCTGAGCAGCATTGCGACGGTGAAAAACATCCATACAGTAATAAAACATACTGTCAGCCAACTTCTGAGAATGGATCTCATGGTATCTGTCAATACGATATTTATCCATTTTTTGGAGATAAACATTATTGATACTGGCACCACTGTATAAAACAATGTCATCAATAACAAAACCTTTAAGATGGAATACCCCGAATATTTCGCGACGTTTGACGGGAATGCCGTAGATATCCGGATGAACAGTGTTTTCTTTTGCCAACTGGTGATACCAGTCTTTGTTAACAATCTGATTGGCTTTGCCTATGAGACCTCTCTGTGCTCTGTGAAAATCAACGTAAATATGTATGCATAATTCCGGATTTTTCTTTTTGGCTTCGTAAACAGCCTGCATGACTTCCTGCCCCATTTCATCATTCTGCCAGTACAGCGCGCATATGCATATTCTGGTATGGGCATTTCTAATGCATGATAAAAGTCTTTCCTGAAAAATCTTTGGGGATTCCAGAACACTATATTGGTCTGCATCAACCGGAATCTTCGGAAGATTTTCAATTTTTGTTCTTGCTGAACAGTATATATCTTTAATAGTTCTAATAATGCTCATTGTTAAATCGCCGCAGTTGCTTTTAATAGCCAGTTCTTTTCCAAATCACTCAGATGATCCTTAACAATTTCTCTTACCTTGGTATGATAATTGTTTATCCACCTCTTTTCTTCATCTGTAAGCATTTCTTTTTTAATTAATCTGATATCGAACGGAACGTAGGTTATTGGAACCATGGTTAGCATTTCGTTTGGAAAGCTACTGTTGTGTATGACTTCAACAACCCCTAGATTTTCACATCTTATGCCATATTCATTTTCTTTGTAATATCCAGGTTCTATAGATGTGATCATTCCTTCTACTAAAGGTGTCTGACCGCTTCTTGACGAAATACTTTGAGGCCCTTCATGGACATTGAGGCAGTGACCAACACCGTGACCTGTTCCGTGATCGTAGTTTAAACCATGCTGCCACAAAGGAGCCCTGGCCAGAGCATCAAGTGCGCTACCATATGTACCTTTTGGAAATTTTATAAGGTGTAGAGCGATCATTCCCTTGAGAACAAGAGTAAATCTTTCCTTCATTTCCTCGGTCAGTCCGGGACCTACAAGAACAGTTCTTGTAATGTCTGTGGTTCCCTCTTTGTACTGTCCTCCACTGTCAACAAGATACAGAGGATCTTTTCCCAAAGATCTAGGTCTGTTCAGATTGATATGATTATAGTGGATAATGGCAGCATTAGGGCCAAGTGCGGAAATGGTATCAAAGCTGTTTTCTATGAAATCATCCTGTTCAGAACGGAATTTAAACAGCTGGTCACTCAGCGTAGCCTCGTTGTTGTTCTTGATTATTTCCAGACTTCCGGTACCGATACTCCCGTCGATAATTTTTTCAGTAAGATGATCGAGCCAGGCGAGAAAATGACACATGGCGACGGCATCTTTACAGTGACATGATTTCATTCCAGCGAGTTCAATCGGATTTTTACATGCTTTTGGGTATTCACAAAGATCCTGTCCGAATGTCAGGGGGACATTAGCCTTTTTCAGATTCTCAATGATCCATGCATTGGTGTTGTTTGCATCGATATACACTGAGTACTTATGCTTGGCAAGTCTTGAGAAAAGATCTGTAAGTTTTGATTCATCAAGATAACTTATGTTGCCGAAGTGGTGTTGAAATTCGGTAATCTTACTGCTTGGAATTTTTTTCAGATCAACATACCATTCCATGTCTCCACAACTGTATACGACCGCAAAGCTGTTTACAACCGGCAGATTAGGTACATCACGGCCGCGAATGTTCAGCAGCCAGTTCACTGATTCACTGCTGGAGATGATGGTTAGATCAAGTTTACGTTCTTTAAGAATATTGGCGATGAGTTTTCGTTTTTCAATACTTGGACAACCATTCAGGTGGTCTTCAAATATTAATGCAGGAGAAGGATGAACCGGAGCTTTGTCCAGCCATATTTCATCAATGAGGTTATTTCCGGTACAGACCAGTTCTATTTGGTAATTGTGAAGCGCCTCTTTAATCTGAATATATCTGTTGTAGCTGATACACTTCAGGTCTATACCGATACTGGCATGACTTCCTAGAATAGAAGTGATCCAGTCCTCCAGTTTTACTTTGGTATAGTGAAAAACATCATAAAGATTGTTATTGGTTTGAATTCTGGCCTGAATGGTATATCTGCCGTCAACAAACAGTGCTGCCGGGTTGACCAAAGTAACTTCATCATTGTTACTGTCTTTGATTATTTTGTTTTTTAGTTTAGAGATAATGTGTTCATCATTCAGAATGACAGCAGTGCCGGCGGAACCGGTGAAGCCAGTGATAAAAGCCAGTCTTTCACTGTTTGGCGGCAGATATTCACTTAAGTGTTCATCACATCTGGTGACAATTAATGCATCAAGATTGTGCTGACGCATCAGTTTCCGCAGTCGTTGCAGTCGGCCGAACTGTAGTGAATCTCCGTCATCGTAATTCTGGGTGGTATCGTTTAAATATGTATATTCACTCATAGTTGTCAATATTCTGTAATATTTATATCTGTAACACCGGTTATATATAAAAGTGTGGAAAAACTATAAATTACAGTTCTTTCTTTTCCATTTCTGTTTTTTTATTGATTCAGTTCTGTTTTCCCGGTTGTATAGATATCTGAATGGATTTAAATGATATGCAAACAACAACCGGTTTTCATAATTATTTTTTTCACTTTTTAGGTATTGTATATTTTTTTCGTTTTAATTATACAAATAATCAATATACACGATGGATTTGTGATTTGTGTCAAATAACTGTGTTATGTATGTGAAGTATGAGTTTGGGATGTTACGGCATAGTTCAAATTTTTTGTATATAGGTGGAAAACAGGATTCAAGAGAAAACATATGCCGTAGCTGTTTATGTTTTGTTAGTTATGTTGTATTGTATTGTATTGTATTGGAACTGTCGATTTTATTACCCTTTGTCGGATTATGCCGACATTTGGCAGGTGAAGGGGGCTGATGATAAAACCTTCTAAAGGATTTATTACTGAATGTTTGCCCTAGTAAATAAGAATCATTTGGAAATGCGATAATTTCAATTCTGTTTTTTTGGTATAATTCGTCGGATATTTTTTTATATAAACATCTCATATCGTTTTTGGTGTTTTGTTTGAAAGTGAGAATTAATTATGACCAATCCTTTGCTTAATATGCAGTTGTTACCTGAATTTGACAAAATTTCCGTGGCAGATATTCAACCGTCAATCAGACAGCTTTTAGATGAATGTCGTGATACAGTTATATACACTGCTGATAAAAACATGGGGGATGAAGAGCCTACATGGGACAGCCTGGTAAAGCCTATAGCCGAAAGTCTTGAAAAATTAGGAAGGGCATGGGGGGTTGTTTGTCATTTAAACAGCGTTGTAAGTAATGACGAACTGAGAGCAGCTCATGATGGTATGATTCAGGAAATTTCTGAATTCTATACCTGGTTGGGGCAAAATGAGGATTTGTATCATGTCTATCTCAGGCTAAAGAATTCATCTTCCTTTGCTGGCATGTCAGATGCTCAGAAAAAAGCAATTGATGAGGAACTCAAGGATTTTGAATTGAGTGGTATAGCCTTGTCAGATGATGACAAGGTTTTGTTTGCTCAGGTTGAGGCTAAACTGTCTGAGCTTTCATCAAAATTCAGTAACAACGTTTTGGATGCTACAAATTCATATATAAAACATGTCACTGATGTCAGTGAACTAGCAGGTTTGCCGGAATCAGTCGTAAACCTTGCAAGACAGGAGGCGGAATCCAGAGGGCTTGATGGCTATGTTCTGACATTGCAGTACCCGTCTTATTTGCCTGTTATGCAGTATGCTGATAACCGTAAATTAAGAGAGGAAATTTATACGGCATTTATTACCAGAGCGTCTGAGCTCGGACCTGATGCAGGCAAATTTGATAATACTGAAATTATTGAACAGCAGCTTGGCTTGTGTGATAAACAGGCAGGTCTTCTAGGGTTTGCTTCAGCAGCACACATGTCTTTGGCCAGAAAAATGGCAAGTTCTCCGGAAGAGGTTATGAATTTTTTATATAATCTGGCAGAAAAATCTATGGAACAGGGGAAAAAGGAGATTGAGGAAGTATATGAATATGCCCGCAGGAAAGGTGTTTTATACAAGCTTGAACCGTGGGATATAAGTTATTTTAGTGAAATGCTGAAGAAGGAAAAATACGAAATATCCGATGAAATGATTAGACCTTATTTCCCTCTTCCGCAGGTTGTTGATGGACTGTTCTGGCTGGTTAATCAGATTTTCGGTATAGAGGTGAAGAGTCGTCAAGGGGTGAATGTCTGGCATCATGATGTAACCTATTATGATGTATACCGAGACGGAGAGGTTATCGGTGGTTTTTATACAGATCTTTATGCCAGAGAACATAAACGTGGTGGCGCGTGGATGGATGGTTGTGCAGACAGAAGATTAAAAGCCTCAGGAGAACTCCAGTTGCCTGTTGCCTATATTGTTGCCAACTTTACTCCTCCAATCGGTGATAAGCCTGCGCTTCTAAATCATGATGAGGTGGAAACACTTTTCCATGAGTTCGGGCACAGTCTGCATCATATTCTCACCAGAGTTGATGTGGGACAGGTATCAGGTATAAACAGAGTACCATGGGATGCTGTGGAGCTGCCAAGCCAGTTTATGGAAAACTTTACCTGGCAACCTGAGATTTTAAATAGAATATCCTGCCATGTGGAAACTGGGAAACCTATTCCAGCGTGTCTCGTGCAGAAAATTCTTGATTCCAAGAATTATCATTCCGCCATGGCTTTGCTGAGACAGCTTGAATTTTCCATTTTTGATTTCAGATGCTTCCTGGAATATGCTGTGGGAAAAAGTGCTCAGGAGATTATAGATGAGGTTCGTAAAGATGTCTGTGTAATACCTGTTGCAGATTTTAACCGTTTCCAGGACAGCTTTACTCATATATTTGCGGGCGGGTACAGTGCAGGCTACTACAGCTACAAATGGGCAGAGGTTTTATCCGCAGATGCTTTCAGCAGATTTGAAGAAGAGGGGATTCTTAATCCTGAAACCGGTCGTGATTTTATGAATACTATTCTAGCTAATGGCGGCTCGCGTGATTTTATGCAGCTCTTTATAGAATTCAGAGGAAGAAAACCTTCAATAGATCCTCTTTTGAGACACACCGGTATCATGTGTAAGTAGGACTACCGGATTTACCGGTAAAAGTAGGGTTGAATCCATGCTGTAAACAGACTGCCGATCGTGTTAATTGGTGGTTTGTTTCATTTTATATACCTGAAAAACATAGGCAATTTTTGTGTTAAAATTCATATTGATTTAATGTTGTTGAGAGAAAAACATCCATTGTCTGTGATACCAGTGATAAGAGTCGAAAAAAAGTGCTGGCAGGCGGCAACAGTTTTAAATAGCAGAAAACACACAGTTTAGTAGGAAACAGATGTCATTAAAAGATAATCCAATATTGATGCAGTTGAAAATGAAAAGCATCGATGAAAAAAAGGCCCGTGGTGAATATGTTGAGTCAAAAGAAAATACAGATAATTCCCCGGCTAAAAAATCCAAAGAAAAAGAGGACAGAAAGTTAAGAAATGTAAATCTGACTGTAAAAAAGAACCAGCAATCAAAGAACAGTGATTTGTGGGAGCAGGGGACAGTCAGAGCCAATGAAAAAGGATTCGGTTTCCTTGAAAGTGATAACAGGGAAAGCTATTTTATTCCTCCGAAGGAAATGCACTGTTTAATGAACGGTGACAAAATCAGTGGCAGGGTGGTTTTTCAAGGAGAAAAGTCCAGGGTTGAACATATTTCACTAGTGGAGCCTTTTTTAACCAGATTTGTTGCCAGAGTTCATTATGATGAAAAAGGAAAATTAACAGTCGTTCCAGATCACGGAGGCATAAATATAAATATTGATGTGGTTAATAATTCCTCCGGGCATGAAGATTTTAAAGAAGGTGACTGGGTGATCGCATTATTAACCAGACATGCTCTACAAGGTGGTGGCGGGCACCAGGCGGAAATCAAAGAATTCATTGTCCATGCAGATGACGAACAGACTCCTTGGTGGGTTGTATTACGCGGTCTGGATCTTCCTAAGGAATCACCTGCAGATTTGCCGGAATATGACTTCAAGGATAAGGATTTCCCTCGTGTTGATATGACTGATAAACCATTTATTACGATTGATTCAGCCAAAACACAGGATATGGATGACGCTTTGTACATAGAATCACGTGAAAATGGGGGGTGGAACCTTTATGTAGCCATTGCTGATCCTACCGGTTACATATATGAGGGTGACAGTCTGGATGAATATGCTGCGGCTAGAGCTTTTTCCATTTACCTTCCGGGAAGAGATATTCCTATGCTTACCAGAAAGCTCAGTGATGACCTGTGTTCACTGCGGGAGAACGAAGAACGCAATGTTCTGGTAGGAAGAATGGAGGTTGAACCGGATGGTCATTGTAACAAGAATATAGACTTTTCTCTGGCTGTTATTAAGTCTCAGGGAAAGCTGGCATATGACGATGTATCAGATTATCTCGAGGGCTGTGAAACTGACTTCAGTCCTAATGATGTGATAAAAGAACAAATTACCCTGTTGAAGGATTTCAGCAAGGCAAGATATGTATATCGCCGGACTAATGCCTGTGTTTTCAAGGATAAGCCGGATTATGAATTTGTTCTTAATGAAAACGGCGGTTTGAAGGAAATTAAAGTTGTTCATAAGAGAACTGCCAATGGCATTGTTGAAGAAGCCATGATTCTAGCGAACACCTGTGCCGGTAAGTTTCTTGCTGACAAATTCCAGGCCGGTATTTTTAATACACACTCCGGTTTTGATCATGAAAAGATTGGGGAGGTACAGGAACTTTTGGAACAGTTCAATTATCCACCTGATGATATCGAGAAGATTGAGACAATGGACGGCTACTGTAAATTAAAACGATGGCTGTATGATTCAAATTCAGCCTATCTTGATGCCAGAGTGCATAAGTACAGTGCTTTTGCTGAAATGTCTCCTGTTCCTGCACCTCATTTTGGAATGGGGCTTGATTATTATGCCACCTGGACATCGCCTATCAGAAAGTATGGTGACATGATTAATCACCGTCTCATAAAGAGTGCTATTACCGGTTCAGCTACCCCGAAAATTCCTGAGGACAGCACTATAGAAAGCATGAATCTGGCTAGAAAGTTAAACCGCAGTGCGGAAAGACAGGTTAAGGACTGGCTGTATACAGACTACCTCAGACCGCACATCAAATCTACGGTTTACGAAGGTGAGGTTGTTGATATTACTCGTGGCGGTATAAAGGTTCTGCTTCAGGAAAACGGAGCTAGAGTATTTGTTCCAACAAGTTTTATGTGTAATGATAAAAAACGTGTCGACGGTAATAATTCTCTCGGGGTTGTCATTCTTGACGGTAATAAAAAGGTGATGCATTTAGGAGATGTTGTGAAGGTTCGCCTTGTCGAGATTTCAGAAAGCCGTTCAATCATCGGGGAATTAATTGATCGACTCTATTAGGATGGAATAAAGAACGTTATATATTGGTGACATACGGATATTCTTCCTGATTATCCGTATGTTTTTTTATGGGTGGAATTGAATACCGGTACAGATTTGGTAATTATTATTTGTTTACAATGTGGATGAAACATCTAAGGCCGTTCGGATGTTACCATTCTGATTTAACCGGAGGTTGGTTCGGATAAGAAATATGAATATAAGAAAATGGATTGTAGCGGCAAGACTGCGTACCTTACCTCTCTCTTTATCGGCTGTGCTGGCCGGATGCTTTCTGGGATTTGGGGCAATTAAAGATCATCAGTCGATTGCCGGTTCTCTACCTTTGTTTCTGTTGATTGTTATTACTGCGATTCTTCTTCAGATACTGTCGAATTTTGCCAATGACTATGGTGATGCAAAATCCGGTGTAGATGCTGAAAACAGAGTAGGTCCCAAAAGAGGTATTCTTCGAGGAGAGATGACAATGACCGAAATGAAAAAAGGTATAATTGCGGTTACATGTCTGTGTCTATTTTTCGGTTCTCTGTCTTTGATTATGGCATTTGGTTTGGATTACCTTAAAATCCTGTCTTTTACGATACTGGGGGCTTTATCCATCGTTGCAGCAATTACTTATACTGTAGGTTTGGTATATGGCTACAAGGGACTAGGGGATATATCTGTTTTTATTTTCTTCGGTCTGGTATCAGTTATGGGAAGTTGTTTTATGATTTCCGGGGATATTTCCACGGAAAGTATCATTCTTGGCTGCGCCGCTGGCTTTATGGCAACGCTTGTGCTTAATGTCAATAACCTGAGAGACTATGAAAGTGACAGGGTGAACGGAAAAAAGTCGCTTGTAGTTATGATGGGCCTTACCGGAGGTAAAATTTACCACGGCATTCTGCTTCTAGGTGCCATCTGTTCCATGGCTGCTGTTCTTATGTATCATTTTAATCAGGGCTGGTGGACAATGCTGATGCTTTCCATGCTGCCAATCAGCGTATTCTCTGTATTCTGCATAAATCCTGTCAATACAGGTGCTGTGCTGGATCCTTTGTTAAAAAAGACTTCTCTTTCTGCAGCTTTTGTGAATATTCTTAGCGGAACTTTTATGGCTCTGTTCTAAAAGTTTGAACTTCGGGAGAAAAGTTTTTTATTTTTTTTCTCAATATAGGACGCTATTCGCAAAACTTAAGTCATGTTCATTTTCAGTTGGAAGAATAATGTTTTTTTTATGTTAGTATGGAAACGTAAGAACTTTTAAAATATCTTATGGTTACCCCGTCGGTCAGCTTTAGTTCGGGGGGCTGGTATGTGTTAATAACGGAGGAAAACAGCCATGGCAGATAACGATATTATGAAGGATTGCGGTTGCGAATGCGGGTGCACCTTGGAGATTGGTACTGTTATCAACAATGATGATACTGTCTATGAGTGTGAACTTAAAGGTGATGCCTCATCTGTGGAAGAGACTCTGACTTACTACAAGGAAGAAGCTAAAAAGGCTGATTCCTCCGCAACTGTTTCGGTAACTGATGTTTCTGTTGGTGATATTGTTGTGAAAAATGTAAAGATTCAGTTTTCCTGCGCAGCTGAAAAAATAATTTTCCAAATGCGCACCAAAGCAGTTTAACAACCATGTATTTTTTGAAAGAGCATAGGGGCACAAGTATAAGGGGTGGCCTTATGTTCCATACAGGTGTTTTGTATGAATATATACGACATGTATGATGTTTAAGTTTAAGATACTGGTTAAAATCCTTGTAACTGTTCTTCTGCTGTTGTCGTCAGGTGCTAATGCGGTGCTGATGGATGAAGGCAAGCCAAAACGTCGCCTTGGAGACCTGTCTGATTTGATTGAGCAGAAATCTTTAAGAATCATCGTTGCGTACGATCAGGTTGGTTTTTTTATTAACAAAGGTAAGCCTGACGGTCTGTACGTTGCAATGTTTTCCAAATTTAAGGATTTTCTGACTAAGAAATTTCCTGAAGCCAAAAATGTTAAATTATACTTTATTCCGGTGAGACAGGACGAGGTCGTCAGATATATTGCTGAGGGATACGGAGATATTGCCACAGGTATGCAGTCAACGGATGAGCTTAAGCGTTTTGTCGATTTTACAATTCCTGAAAAACTGTGGGTTGAAGAGGTGGCCGTTATTGGTCATAATCAGAAAGAAATAAATGATTTAACTGATTTTTCCGGCAGAGTGATTATGGTCAGAAAAAGTTCCAGTTACGCTGACAGTCTCAAAAAGCTTAATACCTATTTAAAGGCCATGAATCTTAAACCGGTAAAAGTAGTATATGCAGATGAATACATGACGGATGCCGATTTGGTTGATATGGTTGATAAGGGGGAGATTAAGGCCACTATTACTAATGATTCCAAAATAATCGTGTGGAAACGGCTGTTTCAAAATGTCAAATTTGTAACCGGTACCCCGATAAAGGTAAATTCCTCATTAGTATGGGGAATTCGGCATGATTCCCCTGAATTATACAGACAGATTAATTTATTTTTGCGTGATTATCGTGACGGTACGAAGAACGGGACTGTCATTTATGACAGATATATGCGGACTTCCCCTATATATGAATCTCAGTACGCTAAAAGGAAGGAATGGCTGGGTATAACTGCCGAAGATTTGGAAAAGTATATGATTATCTTCAAAAAATACGGAGATATATATAATCTTGACTGGAAGCTTTTAATGGCTCAAGCATATCAGGAATCAACATTAAATCATAACGCTAGATCCAATAGAGGTGCCGTCGGAATTATGCAGGTTCTGCCGAGTACTGCCAATGAATGGTATATCAATGTTGAAAGTGTCAGCGAACTTGATAACAACGTACATGCCGGAACAAAATACATGCGTTACATGATAGATAATTTTTTCAGTGATAAGGATATAGATAACAATAACCGTCTGCTGTTTGCTCTAGCTTCATATAACAGTGGACCTTCAAGAATAACCAGGTACAGAAAAAAGGCAGCTGAAGAAGGACTTGACGCCAATATATGGTTTAATAATGTTGAAAAAATAGCCAGACAATATGGAGCAGATGAAACGGTAAAATATGTCAAAAATATTTCTCAGTTTTATATATCTTATTCAAAAACGTATGAAATACTTAAGAGTAAAAAGGGAATTTCTGACAGACAGGCTGAAAAACTAAAGAAAAAAATGACAGTGGAAACAAATAAAGAAAAATATCCAGAAATGAAATCTGATGCCGGTATGATGCAGGAAACGTTATAGGGATATCCGAAAAATGAGTCTGTGAGGATTTACTGCCACCTGAAGGCAATCAGTGGAAAACATGCAGTGAAAAAAATTACATGAAAATTAAAAAAAAGTGCGTTTTTTGAATTTTTTAAATTACAATTAATCTGTCTGAATTTGGACAAGACGTTACTTGGAGGCTTCAATAAATAATCCGGAGCCATATTTGATATAATACTATCATTATTAAGGGGTTGCTCAGATGTTTAAAAAAACTCTAACCGCAATGACTGTAGTTGCCTGTACCATTATCAGTAGCATTGGATGCGCATCAGCGGAAGACGACGAAAATATACTGAATATATATAATTGGAGCGACTACATCGATCCGGAAATTATTCCTTTATTCGAGAAAGAAACCGGAATAAAGGTGGTTTATGATGTTTTTGACAGTAATGAAGTTCTTGATGCCAAGATTATGTCCGGTAAGACCGGTTATGACATAGTTGCTCCCGGTCTTGACTTTATGGCTAGACAGTTAAGAGCTGATGTCTATCTGGAGCTAGATAAGTCAAAACTACCTAACTTAAAGAACCTAGATCCTGTCCAGATGGCGTTTGTGGCAAAACTGGATCCTGACAATGCTCACGGGGTGCCATATTTTGTTGGTACTGCAGGTATCGCCTATAACAAAAAAATGATTGCTGAACGTCTCGGTCCTGATTTTGATATGAAAACCTGGGATGTTATTTTTAAACCTGAAATTTTATCAAAACTGAAAGATTGCGGTGTAGCAGTACTTAATGCTCCGTCAGAGGTTATTCCCACAGCACTTAATTATCTCGGATTAAATCCTAATTCAACAAACCTTGATGATTATAAGAAAGCCGAGGAACTGTTGATGAAGATGCGTCCGAATGTCACCTATTTCCATTCTTCTCAGAATATTAATGATCTAGCTAACGGTGACATCTGTATCACTCTTGGATGGTCCGGTGATGTACTTCAGGCTGCAGACAGAGCAGTTGAGGCAAAGAACGGAGTGGAAATAGAATATCTAGTACCACGTGAAGGTGCCTTAATGTTCTATGATATGTTTGCAATTCCTAGAGATGCTGATCATGTCGATAATGCTTATAAGTTTATTGATTTTATTCTCAGAGCGGATATTGCAGCTAAAAACTCATCATACGTGTCATATGATAACGCTAATAAAGCTGCTGCTCCAATGGTAATAGACAAGGTGAAAAACAATCCTAATATTTTTATCCCTGAGGATCAGTTACGCAAGATGTGGGTTCCTGAAGTTCATCCTCGTCAGATAAACAAGGAAATGACTAAGATTTGGAATAGAGTAAAATCAAGTTAATAATCGTTACGGAAGGTCAACGGTATGATTTTTATTAACAGACTGAATGATGTTTACAGTACCGTGAGCTTAGATGACAACTGTATTTTTAATAGATAAATGATGTGGTGAATTAAGATGGGCGACTTTCTTAATTCACTTTTTTTTGGAGTATATATTTTGGCAGATAATGAAATGAACGTTGAATTATCAGATAATTCTGTACCAAAAAGCCGTGAGCCTGTGAAAAAAGCTCGTCGCCCGCTTTTGGAGATTAAGAATATCACCAAGAAATATGGTGATAATGTGGCTGTGGACAATGTCGATTTAACCATTTACGAGGGAGAAATATTTGCATTGCTAGGTTCTTCAGGTTGCGGTAAATCCACTCTGCTCAGGATGATTGCTGGTTTTGAGAACCCGACAAGCGGCAGTATTATTCTTGACGGGGAGGATATTATCGGTGTTCCTCCTTACAAACGCCATTTGAATATGATGTTCCAGTCATATGCTTTGTTTCCGCATATGACTGTTTATCAGAATATCGCTTTCGGTTTAAAGCAGGAGCACCTGCCTAAAAAGACTATAGATGAACGGGTTCAGAAAATGCTTAAGCTTGTTCATATGGAGGAATATGTAAACCGTAAACCGAATCAGCTTTCTGGTGGTCAGCGCCAGCGTGTGGCGCTGGCAAGATCTCTTGCAAAACAGCCAAAGCTGCTACTGCTTGATGAACCTATGGGGGCTTTGGATAAAAAGCTAAGAGAGCAAATGAGACTGGAGCTTGTGAACATTATCGAAAGTGTCGGTGTAACCTGTATTATGGTAACTCATGATCAGGAGGAGGCTATGACTATGGCCGAACGGATAGCCATAATGAACCGAGGGGAATTTATTCAGGTAGGTTCACCTCGTCAGATATACGAAAACCCTAACTGCTGTTTTGCCGCAGAGTTTATCGGTTCTGTGAATATGTTTGACTGTACTCTGATTACCTCAGGAGCGGATATCGGTTCCCAGATAAGATGCAAGGATCTGCAGAATGATATTCATCTTGATCTTGATGTGGATTTGGATGACGGCATGGAGGTTACAATTGCTATCAGACCTGAAAAAATCTACATCGAAAAAACCATGCCTGTGGATGAAGATGGTAAACCTTTAACCTGTAACTATACCACGGGTATTGTTACTGAAATAGCTTATATGGGAGATATTTCTATTTATCACGTAAGACTGCCTTCAGGAAAGATTGTAATAACAACTTTGCCAAATGTTGACCGTTTCAACAAGGGGTTGCCGACATGGGATGACAGGGTATTTTTAAGCTGGGATCCTGAATCATGTGTGACATTAACCTTCTAAATGGATTAGGTATAGTAATATGAAACCGAATGTTACAATCAAACAGGGCAGACGTGTGAAAAGACTAGGTGGCTGGCGCAAATATGCGGTAATAGCATTGCCGTACCTATGGATGTCCCTGTTTTTCTTTATTCCGTTTCTGATTATTTTAAAAATCAGTTTTGCGGAAAGTCTGGATGACAGTATTCCTCCGTACACTTCGCTGTTTTCCTATGAGGATGGAACATATAGACTGAATTTCAGTATGTATTTTGGTAATTATCTCAGTATTTTTGAGGATTCTACATACCTTTATTCATATTTGAAATCGGTAAAAATTGCTTTAATATCCACTCTGTTCTGTCTGTGCATAGGATATCCAATGGCCTGGGCCATTGCTACCAGTAAACGAACCATGCGTAATGCTCTGCTGATGCTGGTCATTATGCCGAGCTGGACCTCGTTTTTAATCAGAATATACGCCTGGATGGGAATCCTTAAGCCGGAAGGTTATCTGAACAGCTTTTTAATCTGGCTGGGAATTGTGGATGAGCCGCTACAGCTTCTTCATACAGATTTTGCTGTATACATAGGCATTGTTTACGCCTATCTTCCGTTTATGATTCTTCCTCTTTATACAGCGATTGTGAGAGTAGATTATTCCATTATTGAAGCAGGATATGATTTGGGTTGCCGTCCGGCAAGATGCTTTTTCAGTCTGTTTGTTCCTCAGACGTACAGCGGTATTATCGCCGGTTCCATGCTGGTATTTATTCCAGCTGTTGGTGAATATATTATTCCTGAATTGCTTGGCGGACCAGGGGCTAATCTTATCGGCAGAACAATCTGGGATGAATATTTCATGACTCGTGACTGGCCGTTGGCAGCTGCTTTGGCAACCATAATGCTGTTAATATTGGTAGTGCCCGTTGTTCTGTTCTACAAAAGTCAGCGTAAAGATATTGTACAAGGAGTCAGATAATGGGTAATGATGTTAACACTGCAACGTTAAAGACAGTACCCGGTCAGAAAAAAAGTAGTTGTTTCACAAGAACGAATGTTCTTAAGGTGTTGTTTTTAACAATAGGTTTCCTCTTTTTGTATCTGCCGATTCTGACTTTGATTGTATTTTCATTTAATGAGTCAAAACTGGTAACTATCTGGAGCGGTTTTTCCATTAAGTGGTATTTCGAGTTATTTGCTGACAGACAGATGCTTGATGCTGTGCTTAATTCTCTGATTATCGCTTTCTGTGCAGCTTCCATGTCAGTGATTATAGGAACACTGGCAGCCATTGTTTTGGTTAAGATAGGCAGGTTTAAAGGTGAATCCATGTTCGCTCTGTTTATTACGGCCCCAATGGTTTTGCCGGATGTAATTATCGGTTTATCCATGCTACTTCTGTTTGTTGCCATGGCAAATATTCTAGGATGGCCGGAAAAAGGTATGGTTACCATATGGATTTCAATGGTGACATTGACATCGGCATATGTGACAGTGGTAGTTCGTTCTCGCATGAGAGAACTTGATAACTCCATAGAAGAGGCTGCATTGGATCTCGGAGCTGGGCCAATAAAGACATTTTTTACAATAATACTGCCTTCCATAATGCCGGCAATTGTGTCAGGATGGTTGCTTGCTTTTACCTTGTCTATGGATGATCTGGTGATTACTCAGTTTGTGGCCGGGCCTAATTCGTCAACACTGCCTGTACTTGTTTTTTCCAAGGTGCGCCGCGGTTTGAATCCGGAGATAAATGCTCTGGCGACAATTATTGTATTTATTGTGTCTGTGTGTACCTTTATGTATTGGCTCAGCCGAGTCAGAGCGGATCGCAAGAGACGATACGATGAAAATCTTGCCAGACTTGGTAAAAAATAGCGTCGGTTCGATACTTTGTTTAGAGGATCGAATAATTTAAAAGTATAAAGCCCCGGATGAAATCAGGTATTCTCCGGGGTTTTTATCTGTAGAGGATCTTTAATGAAAATTTAAGTCTATGAATTGATAATGAAAATGAATCATGAAGGGAAAAAATAGTGCATAATATGGTTGTTTTTTTTTGATATGAGGAATATTAGGGGTGATAACTGAAAAACAGCATTACATATACAATCCTCCGCAGGAGCCTCTTAGAATACTGTATATCGACAGAGATATTCTCATTACGTGTAAACCTTCAGGATTACTGACTGTTCCTGGAAAGCAGTCCAGTGATTCATTAACCATGAGATTAAGAGAAAAACTCAGGCTTGAATGCAGTCCTGTACATAGACTTGATACATCAACTTCCGGTATTATATTGTTTTCTCTTAATTCTAGATCAAGCGCGATTCTCAGCGAGCAGTTCAGACTGCGGATTCCCAATAAAAGATATATTGCCCATTGTGAGGGAATTATAGAAAAGGATTACGGGGCATTGGCATATCCTATGAGTCGTGATTGGAGTATGGCTGCACTCACCAGTGCTCCTGTACATAAAGTTGATTTTGCTGAAGGAAAAAAATCACTGACATGGTTTAAAGTAGTGTCAAGAAACTATGCAGATAACACCACTACAGTGCTTCTTGAACCGCATACTGGAAGAACGCATCAGCTGAGAGTTCATCTAAATTATTTCGGTCATCCCATATGTGATGATTTGATATATGGTAGCAGTTGCTCATTAAACCGTGGTGATAGCTTGGAAAGAAGATTAAAGCTGCATTCATGCTATCTTGATTTTTATCATCCGGTCTCCAGGAAGTTTATGAGAGTTATATCCCCGGCTGATTTTGACAGGGATATTGATTATCTCGGTCTGCTTCCACGGAGTTTACACTTTCCAGAAAGAAGGCATAAAGCAGATTAAAACAGTGAGAACTTCAAGTCTGCCGGTGAGCATATCAAAACACAGAATAATTTTCTGATAGTCTGTAAGTGCGCTGAAATCCCCATTAGGTCCGACAGTCGGGCCTATTCCTATACCCAGATTGGAAAGACAGCTGAGGGTTGATGAAATGGCATCAAGCAATCCGAGACCGCCTAAACATAATAGCAGTGAACTTGCTATGGCGATAATAAAATAGGCGCAGAAAAAAGTAATAATTGATCTGATAATTACATCATTTACAGGCTGATTATTATATTTTTGCGGAAAGATGGCATTCGGATGCATTAACTGGTTTATCTGTCTTCTGAACAGAGTGAAGGCAATCTGAATACGGAATATCTTTAACCCTCCTGAGGTGGAGCTGGAACAAGCGCCCAAAGGGATTAGGAAGAAAAACAGCAGAGTAATGAAGTCATTATAGCCACTGTAGTCCTCCAGTGAGTAGCCTGTTGTGGACAATACGCTGACTGTATTAAACAGAGCGATGCGGGTGGCATCTGTAAGATTGTAATGTTCTGAACATATTAAACTGAAGGTCGTGGCAATGGACACACCGATAATCATAACAATAAAAGCCTTGACCTGAGCATCATTGAACAGTTCCTTTACCCGACCTCTTATCGCTGCGAATACCAGTGGGAACGGCAGTGCTCCCAAAAACATGAAGATGATAACGGCCCAGTGAATTTTTACCGGAAAGTAGTTCATTGAACTCTGGTGTGTGCTCATGCCTCCGGTGGCCAATGATGTTAGAGCATGATTAAAGGCGTCAAAAGACGTCATACCAAGAAAAAAGTAGATAAAAAAGGCCAAAGCTGTAAGAGCCAAATAAGTCAGTAACATGCTGAAGGCCAGATTTCTGGAGGTAGGAATGACTTTGTCCGTGGATTCCTTGGAACTTTCAGTGCTGAACAGTTTCATACCACCTACGTTAAGGCTGGGGAGAACGATGATACCTACCGCTATAAAACCTATTCCTCCGAGGTACTGCAGTATTGAGCGCCAAATAAGAATAGCCTTAGGAATGAGATCAACATTGCCTATTACTGTGTTTCCGGATGTAGACAAGGCGGCCGCCGTTTCAATGCAGGAACTTAGCAGATCTTCTTTCATAATAAGATAGATGGGGATAGCGGCGAAAACTACCATTGTTACCCACATAAGCGTTGTAAAGAGAAACATGTCCTTAATGGTCATTGTCTCTCTTCTGGAGCGGGTTATGTGCATGACTACCATGCCTATAAGAAACGTAATAAGAGCTCCGGCTAAAAATTCAGCACCTCCCTTGCTTACAGTAATAAAGGCGTAGAGCATGGGAATACACATTACTATTGAAAGAATTATGAGAATGCGGCTAAGATGCGAAAAAATAATCTTAAAATTTATCATTGTTTTTCTATCTTTTTAATTACGTTCCTTGCTGTTGCCGGCAAAGTATGTTGCCTTAGGAGAAGTCAGTTTTATCAGATCCTTGATACTTCTTTTTTCTGAAACAAAGAAAATAATCAGATCATTTCCTTGCAGAACATCTTCCGGACCAGGAATGAATATATCATTTCCTCTGGCTATGGCGCCGATAATTATTCCCGTAGGAAACTGAATTTCCTTGATTTTTTTACCGATGACTCCACTGCTTGCGCTGTCTCCTGTAAGCTTTATTTCCATACCTTCAGCAAGACCGTGTTTAAGAGTTTTTACATTGTTGATGCCGTTTCTTCTTATGTTTGTTAACAAAGCGGATATAGTGGCATCTTTCGGGGATAGATAAACATCAATGGCATTGTTTGACAGCAGGTTAATATATGCATATTTCTTAATAAGGACAATAGCTTTTTTAGCCCCCATCTTCTTAGCAAGCAGTGCGGTCATGATATTTGTTTCATCATTGTCGGTAACTGCTATAACCAAATCCATCATATCAATGTGTTCTTCAATTAAGAAGTTCTGATCTGAAGGATCTGAGCAGAATACCTGGACAGACGTAGGATCAAATTCATTGGCAAGTTCAGTTGCCCGATTCTGATTTGTTTCAATAAGTTTAACGCTGTATTTATTGCAGATATTCATAGCCAGATCTCTGGCTATATTGCCACCGCCTATAATCATGATTCTTCGGTAGGGAAGTTCCTGTTTCTGCAGAGTGGAAATCACTTGTTTTACATGACTTTTAGCGGCAATAAAATAAACTTCGTCGCCTGCTTCAATAACGGTATTGTCGTTTATTATAATCATTTTATCCTGACGGTATATGGCAATGATTTTGGCAATAACGTTATTAAGTGTTTTTTTTAAGGAACTGATGGGGTAGCCGACATTTGTGCCTCCGTAATATGCTTTTACAGAAGCCATGCAGAGGCGTCCGTCTGCGAATTCAGCCATCTGGGTTACTCCGGGAAACTCGATGAGCTTGACGATTTCAAGCATTATGAGATTTTCCGGAGCAATAATGTTGTCAACCGGAATGGCCTGATCGGCAAACAGCAGTTCTTTTTCTGCAATGTAGTCGTGATTAAGAATTCTGGCTATCTTCTGGGGAATGTGAAAAAGTGAATATCCCAGCTGGCAGGCCAGCATATTTATTTCATCAGAATTGGTTACTGCAACAAGCAGATCCGCATTGTCGGCATCTGCACTGCGCAGCGTTGCAGGGTAGGAGCCGTACCCCTGAACAACTTTTATATCAAATCTGTTTTTTATTGCCTGTAGTTTCTCATAGTTGTTATCGACCAGTGTTATTTCATTATTTTCGTTGACCAGATACTCTACAAGACCCGAACCGACCTGACCGGCACCTAAAATAATGATCTTCATGGGACTAGACTCCTAATTTTTATCAGACCGCCTTTTGTATTTTTGCATAGAAAAAGCCATCTGTATTATCATTAAGATTACTGCATTCCATGCACCCTCTTCCCGGCAAGAACTGTAAGCCTGGTTTATCAACAGTTTCCATCTCTGTTAAAGGTATCAGCCTGGCATCCTGATGGGACGACAGAAAATTACTAATCTGACAGCTGTTTTCTTGAGGCATAATTGAGCATGTTGTGTATAACATAATGCCACCTGGCTTTAACATCTGCCATAAATTTTCAATTATTTTTTTCTGAATTTCGACAATACTGGTTATTTCCTCCGGGGTGCGTAACCATTTGATGTCGGGATGACGTCTTATAACTCCTGTAGCCGAGCATGGAGCATCAAGAAGTATTCTGTCATACTGCTCATAAGGGCTCCAGCTGCGGTCAGGTGAGGTTGCATCTGCAACGGCAATACGTACTCTGTTTTCCAGGGAAAGTCTCTTAAGATTATCTTTAACCCTGATAAGGCGTCCTTTGTCCATATCCATGGCTACTAAATCCTTGATTTCCGGATATAGTTCCAGTATATGGGTTGTTTTACCTCCCGGTGCGGCGCACGCATCAAGTATGACTTCATCTGGTTTTGCGTCCAGTAATATTGAGGCATACTGAGCTGCACTGTCCTGGATAAAGACGATTCCTTCGTTAAATAACGGCAGATTTTCGGCGTTCACAGGAGGAGTAACGAATACGGCACCGGGAACAAAACTGCTTCTGCTCCCCGTCATCCCGTTATTACTTAATATTTCCATATATTTTTCAATAGAGCACTTTGCGGTATTCACTCTTACTGATAACGGAGGATGCTGATTGGATTCTTCAAGAATAACCGGCAGTGTTTTGCCATAGTTTTTCTTTAGATCACTTATAAGCCATTGAGGAAAAGAGTATTTTGTTTCGTAGGATTTATTAATAAGATCTTCGAATTCATCCTTACGCCTGATATAGTTACGCAAAACAGCATTGGCCAAGCCTTTCAGATTAGCTAAGCCGAGTTCCCCCATAATCTTTACCGTCTCATTGACTGCGGCGTGTGGCGGCGTATTCATGAACTTAATCTGATAGAGACCGGTGATGATGATATATTTTGCACGAAGATTCTTCTGGGAAAAAGGTCTGGCTGTGAGTTTATCACAGATAAATTCCAGACACGTAAGATTTCTCAGAATGCCGTTAATTAATTCTTTCAGAAAAGAAACGTCGGCCGATGACAGGACAGCTTTCTGTGGACTTGTATACTGTCTGACAGTGGCCATAAGCGGTTTCTTTTCATGAAGAGCCTCGTATAAAACACTGGCAGCAACAGATCTGGGATTGCTACAGGAGATCATTCGTTAATTTTTTCTCCTGGAGTAAATAAATCCTTCCGGGAATTTAGTATTTCGCTAAATTTCATAACTTTTTTATTCGGCAACTGTAATTCAGTAATACGAAGTAAACCTTTTCCAGTAGCTATATCGAGGCCTTCCCTGTCTGCGGATACAATTGTTCCCGGTTCTGCATCAGTGTCAGAATCAATTACTTCAGCATGATGAATTTTTATGATGTTCTTCTGCAGGTTGAAGCAGGCAACAGGCCAAGGTATGTATGCTCTTACATAACGTTCTAGAACATCTGCAGGTTCTCTAAAATCGATAAAGGCTTCCTCCTTTGTCAATTTATGGGCATAAGTTACCTCGTCAGGATCCTGAGGAACCGACATGAGAAGAGCTCTTTCCATTACCGGCATCATTTCACACAGGGTGTCTGCTCCAAGTTCCGCAAGTCTTTCGTAAAGTGACATTGAGGTGTCATCATGGTGAATATCAATGGCGGCAATTCTGATGATATCTCCTGAATCAAGAGCTGGGGCAACTTTCATAATAGTTATTCCCGCCTGACTGTCACCGGCCCAGAGAGAACGCTGAATAGGTGCGGCGCCACGCCATCTTGGCAGAATGGAGCCATGAACATTTATGCTTCCGAGTCTGCAGGCATAAATGAATTCATCGGGAAGGATGAGGCCATAAGCTACGACAACAAGAAGATCGGCTCCGAAAGATTTTATTCTTTCAATCTCCTTAGTGTTGTTCTTGAGACTTTCCGGCTGGAATACCGGAATACCGTTAGCCTGAGCTATTTCCTTAACTGGAGAAGGGGTGAGGTGGTGGCCTCTGCCCTTTGGACGGTCAGGCTGGGTATAGACTGCACAAATATCAGCAGCATTCTCGTCTATTAACTTCTTCAGATGAGTAGCTGCAAAATCAGGAGTTCCTGCAAAGATTATTTTCATATATCTGTCCTAAATTGTTGGTGGAATACTTGTTAACATATTGAACCATGCCTCACTGAGACAGTTAGCGGCAGTGCGAATGTCCGGTGTCTATTGATTACCGGCTAGTCAGAAGACTTCCAGAGTCTACTGTTTTTTTAATCTTTCTCTTTCTTTTGCCAGTAATTTTGCTTTCTTTCGGTAAAGATTTCTTTTAAGAGGTGATAGATAGTCAATAAAAAGCTTTCCGTTAAGATGGTCGATTTCGTGCTGCATGCAGATTGCTAGTAGGTCGTCTGCTGATTTTTCAAAAAATTCCCCAGTAACATTCTGTGCTCTAACGGTTATCTTTTCGAATCTGTCCACATGCCCCCTCAATCCTGGAACGGAAAGACAGCCTTCATTAATGCCTGTTTTACCTTCACTGCTAATGATTTCAGGGTTAATCAATACCAGTTGATCTTCTTTTTTCTTTTCACCAACGGTATCAATTACCACGATACGTTTGAATACGCCGATTTGCGGTGCGGCCAAACCGATACCTTCATCAGCATACATTGTTTCGAACATATCATCGACAAGTTGTTTGAGTTCACTGTTGAATTCGGTAACCTGCGCAGAAACCTGATAAAGTTTTTCATCCGGATAGTAAAGTAAGTCTAAAACAGCCATGAAATTTTGGTTATTCCTCTTATGTAATGCCTTACATATCTGTTTAAAATTTATGAGATATGTAAAATTAAATATTTTTATGATTTCGGCAACATTTATACGTATATGCTACCTGTTAATAAGTCATATGTTTTTTATTATAGCAATAACACACATCTTTATCTATATAAAGCATTGTGCTTGGAGGTATATTGATAATCGTTTTTATGCACAGTGTGTACTGACATAAGCTGTTATGTACGTGTAATGTTCTGGTGATTAATTATCAGCTATTGTTTTGATGTCCGTAAATCAAAAGCCCTTGAGGTATATTGTTGTTTTTTTATATTAAATTGTGATCAGTAATTTAAAAAAAAGTAGTATTTATTGCTACAAAGTTGCTAAGAATTTAATCTATTATGTACTATGATTAAATTAGAGTCATTTTAGTGATCCTGCAAGATGGGTTGATGTTGTACAGAAGTACATTGACGTAATTCATGCTGGAATGCAGATGACTGAAGTAAGAATATATTCGTACACAATGATGTACGACATGGACTGAAAATAAGTAGCAGGGATCCGTATGATACTTAAAAAATTAGGAATTTTTATGGCCTCAGTGCTGTTCGCAACAGCAACCATGGCCGATACATTGGAAGTTAATGAGAATCATCCAACTAAGTATGTAGTTCAGAAGGGTGATACTCTCTGGGATATCTCAGGAAAATTCCTGAAAAAACCATGGTACTGGCCTAAGATTTGGAACGTTAACCCTCAGATCGATGATCCGCACTGGATTTATCCGGGGGATGTTTTGACTCTGGTTTGGATTGATGGCAAGCCATATCTCAAGCGTGATGCATCAGTTCAGAAGGGAGATCCTATTCCGACAATCAATACCGAAGCGATAAAGACTTTCCTTAGTCATGATCTGTTGCTTCCTTATGATCAGAAAGAACTGGATAAATTGCCATATGTTGCCGGTGTTAACGACACAATCACTCTCATGTCCTCAACTGATAAGATAAATATCAAGGGACAGCTCGAGCAGGGTAAACAGTATGGTATTTACCATAAAGGCAAGGTTATAATTAACGACAAGGGTGAAAAGGTTGCCTATCGTGCCGAATTCGTCGGTGTTGCTGTTGGTGGTGAACAGCAGGGTAAATTCAACAAGTCATACCTTATGAAGAGTGTATCTGCAACCCGTCCGGGGGACTACCTTATGCCTCTGAATGCTGATACCGGATACAGCCTTTATTTCGTACCTAAGGCAGCGAGTGTTGATACTATAGTTGTATCTCTTCCTGACTCATACAACAAGCTTGCTGGTACTTATGAAACTGTTATCCTCGGTAAGGGCAGTAAAGATGGTGTTTCAGTAGGTGATGTATTCTCCATTATGCGCCCAGGTGTAGATATGGTCGGTGAAACAGCTGATACTAATGATTATGGTTTATATTCATCAGCCGGCAAGAGACTTGTTGCTGCAAAAGATAACGTATTACCTGATGATTTAGTCGGTCAGGCAATGGTATATCGTGTATTCAACGAAGTTTCACTGGCAATTATTATGAAGGCTGATACTTCTGTTTCACCAGGTTATAAGGCAGTTAAGCCTGAGTAACAGCTGACATAGAGAATAATGATAAAAAGGGACGCACTTTAAAGTGTGTCCCTTTCTGTTTTTATTGTTGAGAGTTTCGGATGCTGATGTGCTATTATCAATGCGACTATAAATACCGGTGCGAGATTTGCAGGAAGATAACGTTATGATTAGTGATGAATATGAAAGTGAATATGAAGAAAATATTTCCCCTGTCAATGTCGTCCAGGAAGAAAATACCGGAACTGATGAGGAGAACGGCTACGGGGTATGTCCGGAATGCGGACGTCCTCTGAAGGTTACTGCAACAAGAAGAGGTCCGATGCTGGGATGTACAGGATATCCTTTATGTCATTACATGGCACCAATAACCGTCAGACAGACTGTAAAAATTGAAAGGATTCTGGAAAACTGCAGGTGTCCTGAGTGTGGCCATCCTCTAGCTGTTAAAAGCGGGCGTTATGGGCAGTTCGTCAGTTGCAGTAATTACCCTGAATGTCATTATGTTTATAAAAACAGTGGAAATGATGATATTGTCTGCCCTATGTGCAGCAGAGGGACAATTCAAGTAAGAAAAACCAGATACAACAAGGTTTTCTGGGGGTGTAGCGGATATCCTGAATGTGAGTTTCATACCTCTTATAAACCTGTGAGGAAGAAGTGTCCGTACTGCGGTTGTGAAGTCGCTTTACAAAAAAAGAGCAAAAATGGTTACAGATATATCTGTGCTACATGTGAAAAACATTTAGATTGACGACGGGAGTGAGCGTTTTTTTTTGATATTCAGAAATTTCCGGTTAACCATAGCTCACGGACGTAGCAAACTTAAAGACGGTTCTGTCATATAATTGATCCGTATTTACAAACATTTGGTAATAAAATAAAATCACGTTATCAAGTGTTGCCGGGAATGTATTTTAGAGAATATGTTTTTTGGTGAATATCTTTTTTTATAGATTGAGGGGACTGTAAATGTCTGATAAATTTGTCGCAATATTAATGGGATCTGATTCAGATCTTCCTATCGTACAGAATGCCATAGACGTGTTAACCAAGTTTGGTATCAGAACTGAGGTAAAGGTTACTTCTGCTCATAGAACTCCTCAGGTAACTCATGACTTTGTAACTGATGCTGAAAAACGCGGTTGTGGTGTGTTTATTTGTGCGGCAGGTCTGGCTGCTCATCTGGCTGGAGCTGTAGCTGCAATAACCACCAGACCTGTTATCGGAATTCCTGTTGACTGCGGTCCCCTGAACGGTGTTGACGCCCTTTATTCAACTGTAATGATGCCTGGCGGTATTCCAGTGGCTACTGTTGCTATCGGTAAAGCTGGAGCTAAGAATGCAGGTTTTCTGGCAGCTCAGATTCTTGCGGTTTCTGATGAAGAATTAGACAAGGCTGTTAAGGAACAGCGTAAGCAGGCTGCAGGGGAAGTAATTGCCAAAGATAAAGCACTTCAGGAAAAGCTTGCAGGCAATAATTAAAATGAAGAATGTTGCTGGTGCAGCGACAGGAAATTGTCCATGTGAAGCGGATGACTTCCATATAGCCGCTGAAATAGTTCGTAAAGGTGGAGTAATAGCCTATCCAACTGAGTCGGTTTATGGAATTGGCTGTTCACCTTTGCAGATTTCTTCTCTCCAGAGAGTTTTGGATTTAAAAAAGAGAAATCCCAAAAAAGGACTGATTATAGTTGCAGCAGATTTAGATCAGATTAACTGTTTTATTGACGAAAATCGTCTTAATGACTGTTGTCGCAGATTGATGGAAAAATACTGGCCAGGTCCTTATACTATAATACTTCCTGCTAGAAAGGGATTGCCGGAACTTCTCACGGGTGGCCGCGATTCAATTGCCATGAGAGTCAGTGCAGACGATAACGTCAGAAATCTGTGCCGGGCTCTTGACAGTGCCGTGGTATCGACAAGCTGTAATGTAAGCGGGGAGGAATCGCTCACAGAATACCCTCAGGTAATAGCTGCTTTCGGTGAACATATAGACTTTGTTATAAACAGAAAAACCGGTGGAAGAAAAAGCCCTAGTACCATCATTGATGGTTTGACCGGAAAAGTTCTCAGAGGAAAAATAGATAATGGATAGGTATGCTGTTTTAGGTAATCCGATTAATCACAGTCGTTCCCCGTTTATACATACTATGTTTGCGGAATCCACCGCTCAGAATATGGAGTACGGTCGTTTATTCTGTCCTTTGGGTGAATTTGTTAAGACGGTTGATGATTTCAGGGCGAATGGTGGTAAAGGGTTGAATATAACTGTTCCGTTTAAGGAACAGGCTCATGCGTACGCCACCATGCTGTCTGACAGAGCCAGAAGAGCAGGTGCGGTTAATACTCTTAAGTTTAATGATGACGGCACTGTTTATGGTGACAATACTGACGGGGCTGGTTTTATTTTTGATATCAAAAGGGCTGGATGGGATTTTACCGGCAGAAGGATACTTGTTCTTGGAGCCGGCGGTGCATCCAGAGGAATTCTTGGAGGAATTCTGGATGAAAAACCTTTGTCTGTTCTTCTAGTGAACAGAACAGTGGAAAAAGCAGTGGTTCTGCAGCAGGAATTCGGCGGGATTGAAGTATGTTCCTTTGAGGATCTTAACTGTCGAAGTGACAGGTTTGAATTTATAATTAATGCTACTTCCCTAAGTCTAAACAGTAAGCTCCCGGCTATTGCCGACGGTCTTTATAAAGATGCCAGAGTTTATGATTTGATGTACGGTAGCAGTTCCAGTACAGTTTTTACTGAGCATGCGGTTAAATGCGGTGCCGAAGAAGCAATGGACGGTCTTGGTATGCTGGTAGGACAGGCGGCTGTTAGCTTTGAGATCTGGCGTGGAGTGACTCCGGAGCCGCAACCGGTACTCGATGCGTTGAGACAGCAACTGTAATTTTACATAAATCCGGCAAAGCCGGACCGGTATGCCATGTTTAAGGAATGATTTTATGTCTGATAAAATTCAGAAAGAGGCGGAAACATATCCTCTGCAGATTCAGATTAATGATACTGCTTTAGCTGGAAAGTATGCTGATGATCTGGATGTGTGTAGGACAATCAGCTGTGTACAGCCACTTTTTCTGAGTGTCTCCGATGGTGTTATCGGACTTGGGGCATTAGATCAGCCGAAGCAGGGAATTATTTCCGTGGATTTTACCGGAGGAACAATGGCACACCGGAGAAAATACGGTGGAGGAAAGAAATCCGAGGCTGTTGCGAAAGCCTGTTTTGGCAGTATGGATAAACCCGTAATTTTTGACGGAACAGCAGGATTGGGGCGCGATGCATTTGTAAATGCCTATCTTGGAGCTGAGGTACATCTTTTTGAAAGAAATCCGGTGGTGCGACTTCTTTTGAAAAACGGTATTGAGAGAGCTGTGAACAGTATAGTTACTCAGGAAGATGAAGAATTGTACCGTAATAGGCTGATTCTTGAAGATGTCAGTAGTTTGAAGGATTATCATGGTGGTGTGCTCCCTGATACAGTATATTTAGATCCTATGTATCCTGAACGCCAGAAAAATGCCCTGGTAAAGAAGGAAATGAGAGTGTTTCATTATTTGATTGGTTCTGATAACGATCGTGAGGAATTACTTGCATGTGCCCGTTCGATTGCACAGAGAAGGATAGTTATGAAGAACCCGAAATGGGCCCCGGTTCTTGATGAAAAATCATGTGTATCCGCAGTTGTGACAAAGAATCATCGATTTGATATTTATATGCCGAAAAAGTAGTTTTGAGCGTTTTTCTATGATGCGCCGGTGTTTTTCAGCACCGGCCTTCTCTTTTACAATGAAATCTTTTTATCTGAATGTTTGTGTGTTCTCCGTTTATTTTTGAAAAAATAACGGTTTTTCCTGTTGTCTGATTCAATGAAGCCGGTGGAAGTACATTAAAGTTACTGTGTTCATAAATTTGCCATTAATTTGGATTTTATAATACTGGTCTATGTTAAGATGATTTTATGCCGGGTGTGATTGTTTTTTGTCTGATATCGCTCTCCGGATTAAATAAACAACATACGCAATATGACCCTGGGATAATTTATGTTGCAGAATATTAATTCATCAGTATCAGGCCTCTCTCAAGCCAAGTTATTATACAGAAAAAGTAATTATGATGAAGCTGCTGAATTATTCAGAAAATGCCAAAGCAGCGATGAGGCAGAAGCCTTTTTTTATCTTGGCAGTATGATTCTAGACGGGCTTATTGATCCAAAAGATAACGAAAAAGCTGATGATCTTCTACGGAAAAGTGCTGATTTAGGATTTCTTCCTGCTAGATATCGACTGGAGAGTCTTAGTGGTCATGTTTACGATGAGAAATCCGGTGACAGAGAAATTATCGATACTGACATTGATGATAGCGGAAAGGCCTTAACAGAAAGTGATAGTATTCTAGGAAATAAAAGGCATAAGGAACAGGTTGTATATTACGCTAATCAGGGAAATGTCGGTGCTATGTATGAATACGGCATGATGAATCTCAGCGGTAGTAACAAGAATGCCAATCTCGGAGCCTTTTGGCTGGGAAGAGCTGCTCAGAAGGGGCATGCATTGTCTCAGTACGAGCTCGGGTTATTATACCTGAAAGGGGAAGGTGTTACCAAAGATGACCTGATGGCGGTAATATGGCTGGGGAGGGCTAAGGAACAGGGGGTTTATAAGGCCTATTGTCAGCTAGCTACAGTTTATACGGACAGAAAAAGTCGTTTTTATAATCCGAAAAAAGGGGTGAAGCTTCTCAATCAGGTCAAAGACTTGTGTCCGGATGCCTATCTGATTCTAGCAAAGATTTATTTGCGAGATGATATACTGCAGTACGATGCTGATAAGGCGAAGGAGTACCTCGAAAAGGCTAAGAGTCAGGGGGTGATCGGTGCATATGTTGAGAGTGCCAGGCTTTTTATAACAGAGAGAAAATACCACGAGGCCCTGCCGTTGCTTAAGTACGGTTCGGCAAAAAATGACAGTGAGGCGCAGTATCTTCTCGGTTCTGTATATGAACTTTTTCAAAAGGAACATGTGTTCGGTAATTTGTCAAAGGATGAACTGCTGAAGACAATGTTCGACACTGATGCAAATGAATATTCAAAAGACGGGATTTCTGATGGGGATGCCGTTCTTTCTCAGAAAAATAATTCCCTGCCTGTCAATGATGAAAAGCTCCAAAAAAAGATAATTGAACTTTATAAAAAATCGGCTGAAGGCGGTCATATTGATGCATTATACAGGCTGGCATGTATATACAGCGATCTTGGAAATAAAGAGGAGGCGGTACACTGGTACAAGGAGGCAGCCAATAAAGATCATGTAGAAGCGTTATACAGATACGGTTGCATTCTCCTGAAGAAGGCTGACGAAGAACTGCTTCAGCAGAATGAAGATGACGGAATTGCTGACAATATACCCGGAGTTTTTACGATTGTGGCTCCGGGGATAAAACGTTATCAGGGAAACAGTCTGGAGAACAGCAGACTGCACAACCGGAAATATCAGGAGGCCTTTGAATATTTATCCAGAGCTGCCGCTAAATCACATACGGATGCTCAATACCTGTTGTCACAGATGTATGCCAAAGGTCTGGGAACTAGACAGGACACTTCTCAATCTATTTTATGGTGTGAAAGAGCAGCCAATAACGGTAATATGGATGCTCAGATGTACATGGCTGAACTTTATGACAAGGGTGAGGAGCTTGATCTGAATCTTCAGAAATCTCTAGAGTGGTATGGTCTGGCTTCAGAAAAAGGTAATGCTCTGGCTTCGTACAGGCTGGGAAAAATGTATTTTGACGGACGCGGAGTTCTGAAAAATTACAATACCGCTTTTTCCCTGTACCAAAAGGCAGCGGAAAATGGTAATTCCATGGCTATGAACGCACTGGCCTTATGTTACATTAAAGGTTACGGCTGTGAGAAGAATGAAGAACAGGCGGAAAGGTATCTGAGCAGAGCGGTGCAGTTGGGTAACGATGATTCCGTGGACAGTCTGACAACATTGTATATGGATCCTCAGAGTTCAGTATATAATCCTCAAAAGGCGATGGCTCTTTTAGAAAAAGAGGTTTCTCTCGGTCACAGTCAGAGTGTGCTTATTCTGAGCAGACTCTACCTTTCAGGAGATGGAGTCCCTAAAAGCATCAAAGTTGGACTGGAGTTACTGGAACGTGTTGTACATGAAGGTAATCGTGAGGCTCTTTATGAGCTGGGAATGATATACTTTGAAGGGAAACTGGTTGAAAGAAATTATCGAAGAGCTGTGTCCTTAATCCGTAAATCTGCTGATCAGAAATACGTTAATGCTCTTTATATGATGGGGGTATGCAGTTATCGCGGTCTAGGAATGATGCCGAAAACCAGGGAAGCCATTGAATATTTTAAACGCGCCGGTGAACTTGGATACAAAAAAGCATATTTGGCTCTAGGAAAAATATATGAGAACGGCATAGGCGGTGTGAAGGATTTAAAAGAGGCAGCCAATTACTACCGTATTCTGGTTAATGCCAATTATGACAAGGCGTATTCTCTTTTGGCCAATATTTATATCGGTAATGATACCCAGATGCCAAATAATTACGATGAAGCGGAAAAGTGGCTGTTTATTGGTGCAAAAAAAGGAATTCCTGAATGCCTATATAAGCTTGGACTGCTTCATATAACACAAAAGGTAAGAAACAGTCTTGCTGAGTACGGTGTCGGTTTAATCAGAGAGGCGGCGGAGGCGGATTATGATGAGGCTCTGTATTACCTGGCAAAGCTTTACGTTGATGGAAGAATTTTGAAGCGTGATTATCCGAGAGCTATTGGTTATCTGCAGAGAGCTGTTGCCAAAAATCATCTGGAATCCACCACTCTTCTAGGTAAAATGTATCGCTACGGTATGGGGTGTGATATTAACAGTATACTGGCAAGTGATTTGCTACTCACTGCTGCCAAGTGTGGTAATTGCGAGGCACAGCTGGAACTTGCTAAAATGTATCGCGACGGTGATGGTGTTGATAAAAGTTATGTGGATGCCTATATGTGGTCGGTTCTTTGTATTTCTTTTGATAAGAATTATCGTGAGGCATTAAAATTCAAGAAGACGATTTTACCGTTGCTGAGTCAGAGAGAACTGAAAAACGCCCAGATAATGGCAGTACATTATCTGGATATTATTGATGATAAAATAATCAAAGACCCGCTTATAGATTTGTAAATTCCATACTACTGTCAGGATTTTTTTATCAGTTTACCTCATAAAGAGAGTAAATAACCTGTCCTGCATGTCCTGACTTCAGTAAATTGTATCTTGCCGGAAGTTCAAGTGTGTTCTCAGATTCGTGTTCTATGTATATCAGACAGCCCGGTGGAGCGATAGTCGGAGTCAGTAGATCTACTGATTTTTCTAAAAGGCCTGTTCTGAACGGGGGATCTAGAAAAATCAGATCAAAGCTCTGATTGCATGTTGCCAGAAAATCAATGGTATCGGTTTTAATTACAGAAACATTAGAGCATTTAAGTGTATTGACATTGGCTGTAAGCTGACGGTACACCTGCTCGTTTTTTTCAAGCATGGTAACGTGCGAGGCCCCGCGGGATACCGCTTCAAAACCCAGTGATCCTGAACCGCTGAATGCATCTAGAACCCTCAAATCCGCAATCTTAAACATCAGCCAGTTGAATATGGTTTCTTTAACTCTGTCCGTGGTGGGTCTTAACCCCTCACTGTCAAGAACCGGTAGTTTTCTTCCTCGGTGCAGTCCTGAGATAATTCTGATTGTGCCATTTTTTGCTGTATTATTTTTGCATTTTTGCATTGTAGTCTATACCTTTTGAATTATTTATACATTTTAAAATAGTTTTTGGTTAAAATAGTAACGTTTTTTCAAATAAAGGATGAGTGTTTTACAGTAAATCGGCTGTAATCATTATTGTCACTTTTTTATTTCTGATTTATAAAAGGTATACCTGAATTTAAGCCTGTGGAGTGTAGCTTGCAGGCAAAGCAATGGACATTAAAGCAAGAACCAAATCAAGTTTTGATTTGTCGGGGTGTCAAAAAGTATCTGTAATGAAGAAATTTGTTTCTGCATGTCATTACGTATCAGTGCAGATGTGAGTTATATTAATTATTAATTCTAATAATGGAAATTTATGGCAAGTAAAGGTTTGTTTTCATGGTTCAGAAAGAAGAGTGCTCCTGAATCAAACAATGCGGAAAAAGTTGAGTTGGCAAAAGATGATGTTTTATCAAAAGAAAATAAAGTTGATGAAGCTTCTCAGAATATCGATGCTGATGTCAAAGTTTCAGAACAGCCTCTTGATGTGGCGACTTCTGATCTGAACAGTGATTCCTCCGCAGATTATTCGGCAGAAACGGTGTCTTCAGCTACTTTGGAAAAAGAAGCAGGTAATAATGCTGCCGGTGTTGAAAATATGTCAGAGAATACTGCGGAAAAAGAAGATATCGCTAGGGAAAAACAGAGAGGAATTGATAGTGAATCTGAGAAGATACTGCCATTGCCTCAGGATAAGCCGGGACTCTTCAAGCGTCTGTTAAACGGCTTGAAGAGAACCAGGGAAAATTTCAGTCTTGGACTCAAGGCTCTGTTTAAGGGAAGAAAGATTGATGATGATCTCTTTGAAGAACTGGAATCAACACTGATATCCGCCGACGTTGGTATTGATACTACAACAAAGCTGATTACCAAGCTTACTGAGGAATCTTCTCTTAGAGAACTCAAGGATGCCGATAGTCTGATTATCCGGTTACGTTCAGAACTGCATGCCATCCTTGATAAGGTTTCCGTGCCTTTAACCATTGATGCGTCTAAAAAACCGTATGTTATTTTAATGGTCGGGGTAAACGGGGTTGGTAAGACCACAACCATCGGCAAAATGGCCAAGTATTTTGAAGCTCAGGGGAAAAAGGTTATGCTTGCCGCCGGGGATACATTCCGGGCGGCAGCCGTGGAACAGCTGAAGGTATGGGGGCAGCGCAACAACATACCTGTTGTAGCTCAGAGTACGGGGGCAGACAGTGCATCCGTTATTTTTGATGCTATATCCAGCGCCAGGGCGAAGGGATATGATATTTTGATCGCTGATACAGCCGGCCGGTTGCAGAATAAAACTAATTTAATGAATGAACTGCACAAAATAGTGAAGGTTATAAAGAAGCTGGAACCGGATGCTCCGCATGAAGTGATGCTGACTGTTGATGCAGGTACCGGTCAGAATGCCATCAGTCAGGCCAAACTGTTTAATGAGGTTGTTCCTGTTACTGGTATAAACATCACCAAACTTGATGGTACTGCCAAGGGGGGAGTGATATTTAATATCGCCGATAATTTCGGTATACCAATACGTTTTATCGGTATTGGTGAGGGTATAGATGATTTACGCGAGTTTAATGCGGATGATTTTGTCAATGCTCTGTTTGGTGATGAGTAATCACGGATAAACATGCAGGCTGATGGAGAATCAGGGGTCGTAATGATTGAATTTAAATCTGTCAGTAAAATTTATCTGCAGGGACAGAGGGCTCTGCAGAATATTTGCTTCAAAGTTGATCGTGGTGATTTTGTTTTTCTTACCGGTCATTCGGGTGCAGGAAAGACTTCTGTCCTCAGGTTGATTGCTCTGATTGAACGGGTTTCAATGGGCAATATTCTTTTTAACGGTGAGGATGTCACGGATCTTTCACTGAACAGAATACCGTATTACAGACGTCATATAGGTATGATCTTTCAGGATCATCATTTGATGATGAATCGTACAGTTGCTGAAAATACAGCGTTACCTCTTCTTATTCAGAATTACAGTATGGAAGAATCAATGGAGAGGGTAAGTGAGGTTTTGGAAAGGGTAGGCCTTAAGCATAAGGAAAACTGCTATCCTGTATATTTGAGTACAGGAGAACAGCAACGAGTAGGTATTGCCAGGGCGATTATCGGTAAACCAGATGTTCTGCTTGCTGATGAACCAACAGGTAATCTTGATAAAGAACTGTCTCTGGAAATACTCTCACTCTTTGAGTCATTGAATAATGACGGTACAACGGTAATTATGGCGAGTCATGATATTGATCTGTTAAAAAACGGGGATCACAGAGTTATTAGTCTGCAGAACGGCCATCTGATATATGACGGGAATACTGATGATTTTACTGGAATTTAACTGAAACAGACGGATAGCTTAAAAATCATTTTTCATGAGGTATTTATGCAGAGAGGTTTTATAAGTACTCTTAAAAGAAATTTAAGGGATATTCAGCATACATATACCACTTTAGTCAGAGTTCATTTTATAGGTACTCTGCTGACAATAGCTGTTGTTGCGGTTTCGTTAACCATTCCGATGGTTTTCTACATGCTTCTTTCCTGTTTTGCAGCCAATACCACTGATTTATCTGCAGGAAGAAATATAACTGTCTATCTGAAGAGTGATGTTGATCCAGAGCAGGCTGTTGAGATTAAGAATAATCTGTTGAAAGATGAACGGATAAAAGAAGTGTCCCTCATAGTCAATACTCAGGGACTGAAATCGTTCGCAGAATCCCTGGGGATAAACGAAGGGGATGTGCTTGCAGATGGTATTAATCCACTGCCTCATGCCTTGATTGTAACGCCGTCCTCCATTATGGATAATGATGATAATGCCCTAGAGAGCTATGTCAGAGAAATAAAAAACAATAGATCTGTAGAACTGGTTCGTATGGATAAGGAGTGGTTCAGAAAACTTCGGGCTATTGCGGATACGGTCAGGTTTATCACTACGGTGGTGGCTTTGGTTTTAATAACCTCTCTGGTACTGACAATTATAAATACCGTGTCACACAGGGTGCTTTTACACCGTGAAGAAATAGAGGTAATGAAACTTGTCGGGGCTACCGACGGATATATTGTCGGTCCTTACATTTATCTGGGGATGTGGCTGGGTTTTTTAGGTTCGTTTGTTGCGTGGTGGCTGAGTACCATAATTGTATTTTTCACAGAAAAATACATCGGCAGTATTGCTGAACAGTATGGGAGTACGTTTGTTGTTCGAGGCTATAATGCTACAGAAGTATGTCTGCTGTTCGGTGTAACTATAGTTTTGTGTATGATTGTTTCATATGTAACAGCTAAAAACCGTATAGGAAAAATCAATCCTAAATAATTAAACGATAGAAGAATAAATGTGTTCTTATACCTCGATAATGACTAAAAAATTACAAAATTTTACAAAAATGATCTATTATATTATTGTTTAGTTTGAAACTTATCACGAAAAGAATTGTCTTATATTTAAAAGATATGGTTATCAATCGTGATAAAGGGTATTATCTTAAACTTGTTGGTTTATTGAATAATTGGTTTATTAGTGATTTAATAAGAAAGGGATAAATATGACACAGGATTTAAATTCAATGATGTTAGTACCTAGTAGCAACATTGAAGGATATATTCGTGCAGTAAATGCTATTCCTTTATTGACTGCCCAAGAGGAGCATGATTTGGCTGTAGACTTCCATGAACAGGGGAATGTTGAAGCTGCACGAAAGTTGGTTCTTGCTCATTTAAGATTTGTTGTGAGTATTGCCAGGGGCTACACCGGTTACGGTCTGCCTTTAGCCGATCTCATTCAGGAGGGTACCGTAGGTCTGATGAAGGCGGTTAAGCGTTTCGATGTTACTCAGGGAGTGCGTCTAGCTGCTTTTGCCGTTCACTGGATAAAAGCTGAAATTCATGATTTCGTTATTAAGAATTGGCGTCTAGTAAAAGTTGCTACTACCAAGGCGCAGAGAAAGCTGTTTTTTAAACTTCGTCAGGCTACTAGAAAATCTATCGGCTGGTTGAATTCAAACGATGCAGAAAGAGTTGCTGATGAGCTCGGTGTAAGTGCTTCAGATGTGAGTGAGATGGAAGTTCGTCTGAACTCAAGCGATGTTGCCTACGATGGCGGGGTGATTGATTCTGACGCTGAGGATGAGAATATTCCTGCAAATTATCTAGTGGATACATCATCAGATTTTAGTCAGAAATATGAAAATGCTGATACAAACAGGAACATGATGCTTCATCTTAATGAAGTTTTAGGACATCTTGATGAAAGATCCTATCTGATTATCAAGAGACGCTGGTTAGACAGTGAGAAGGCTACATTAGGTGAACTTGCCCAGGAACTTGGTGTTTCATTGGAAAGAGTACGTCAGCTTGAAAAAGCAGCAATGGGAAAAATCAAGATTGCACTGGAAGCAAAAGCTGCATAGCTACTGATTGTTTGTAGTTACATAGAGAAACGGAAATAATGATTGTTATTTCCGTTTTTTATTGGCAGTAAAACATTCAGATGGAGATTTTAGGGGATTATTGAGGGGAAAATTGAAATAAGTCTATTTGGATAGAATAACAGTAGTTTTTTTACTCTAGGGCATTTTCGCTCTGCTCTTTTTCTTCCTTCTCAAGTTCATCAAATACGGCATCAAAATGACGAATTACTGAGTTATATACCTGAGTTGAGATGTTTTTGATGAATCTTAATTGTTTGATTTTTATGGAATCACTGAAATCCTTGCAGATAATTTTTAATTCTTTACTGCGACTTATGGCAGTATCCATATGTAAAAAAAACACCAGAAAGATATCGGCATAGGCGTTTTCTACATCGTTGTAACTGATGGGGTGGTCAAGCAGGAGAAGAACAGCTGTTTCTGTGTATTCATCCGGTATGACAGCATGTGGAAAAACGAAGCCATTGGCAATGTATGTGCTGCCAAGGCTTTCTCTTTCGTTTAATAATTTCAAAAGGTGCACGGCATCCAGACCTACTTTTTTACTGGCCGCCATAGCAATGATTTCAAAAGTTTTCTTTTTACTATAACAAAGGACAGGGCTAAGCACACTGTCCTTTTCTAATAATTCAGTCAGAAAATTAGGCATTCTACTGAGTTAATTTTTCCTTGTATTTAACAAGTTGACGTTCAAGCTTATCAGCTAACACATCAATTGATGCATACATTGTTTCTTCGACTGCTTCAGCATAGAGATCGTTGCCGGTTACAGTAACCTTGGCAGAAGCCTTCTGCAACTGCTGGTTTTCGAGGCTGAGTGTTACATGAATAGACTTTACGTAGTCTTCAAGTCTCTTAAGGTGATCCATCTTATCATTAACATAATCACGAAGAGCATCGGTTACTTCAACGTGATGACCAACAATAGTAATCTGCATAGGCCACTCCTTGTTAATACGATGATTACATTTATACGAAAATACCTCTTGGATGCTTGGGTGATTCAAAACTAATGGTGAGATTAGCGAATGACCTGTAAGCGGGAGGTTTGGAAGCAAAAACAATTAAATTCTGTTCTCTACTTGATTTCATTCTATCAGAGTTTATTTTCAGATATCTACAGATATTTTCTGAATAGTGATAGGAAACCATATTTTTACACTAATGTTGTATGTTTTTTAATCTATGAATGCTTAAACGGCTGAAACTACCACTTTGAGCAGAATATATTTGTTTTTATATGAAAAAGTTCTGGTATCTGCTCCTCATGAGATTGTATGTACAACCGGAAAATCACTAGAAGATACTGTTTAAAAGAAGATGCCGCCGGAAGATTATCTTCCGGCTTCCTGACTTAGGAGAAGCAGTTTATAAGATTATATTGCTTTGCGCAGGTTTGAAGGTGGAATATTGAGAGATTCACGGTACTTGGCAATAGTTCTTCTAGCTACAATGATACCTTGTTCTTTTAGTTTTGAGACAAGCTGGCTGTCAGACAGCGGTTTTTGCGGATTCTCACCGGCAATCATCTGTTTAACCATGGCTCTTATCGCAATGGAGGATTTGTTGTCAGCGCAGTTGTCTGAATTTACGTGGCTGCTGAAGAAGTATTTTAACTCAAAAGTACCTCTTGGCGTGTGGATATACTTTTCAGTGGTAACTCGGGATACTGTTGATTCATGAAGTCCTGTTTCCATGGCAATATCATTAAGCACCATGGGTTTTATTGATTGTTCCCCGTGTTCGAAAAAATCCTGCTGATGTTCAACGATGCATGAGGATACCCTGTAAAGTGTTTCATTGCGTTTATTGATACTTTGAATAAATGCATTGGCTTCCTGGATATGAGTTCTTATGTACTGCTTTTCCTCGGAGTTGCGGACATTTTCACAAAGCTCACAATATGTCTGGTTTAATCTGATTTGGGGAATTACTGCCGGATTAAGCTCAGCTACCCATATCCCGTTGATTTTCCTTACGGCTACATCCGGAATAACATATTCACTTTTTTCCTGAGGAATGCAATTGCCCGGACGAGGCTCAAGATTGTGAATGATGTCCATGGCTTTTTTTAGAATATCCCCGTTCTTTTTACCGATGCCTAGACAGTGATTAAGAGATCTGAAGTCTTTTTTGCCTAGCAGATCTAGATAATTACTGATGATATTCCGAGCCATGACAACCTCTTCGGTTGATTCATACTGTTCAAGCTGGATAAGCAGTGATTCCTGAACATTTCTAGCTGCTATCCCCACAGGGTCAAAATGCTGGATTATTTTGATTACTTTTGTAATGTCCTCCAGAGAGCAGTCCGGATATTCATGGTGTGCCGCCTCCAGTATGTCTTCATCCTTTTCTGTGAGATACCCTGAATCATTAATGGCATCAATGATTATTTCTGCTATGAACTGTTCCATGTTTGAAAGTTTTGTTAGGTTCAGCTGCCACAGCAGATGCTGTTCAAGAGTGTACTCTGTCGTTCCCTGGTAGGAATCAAGTTCATCATTATCAATATTGACGCGGGATCTGCTGACACTTTGTGCTGAGTAGTTTTCATTCCAGTATTCCGGATCACTGCTGTCACCTGAATCATTACTGACTGAGGGTGCATCGTGGGATATGGAGCTGTTGCTGATGGACTCTCCTTCTAACGGAGCGTAATCAATGTTACTGTTCTGATTGTCCTGATAGGGAGCATTATCTAGAGAAACGGTGGTATCATTGTTAAAAGGATTGATGTCATCAGTACTTTCCATGAATGACTCCTGCTCGCGCAGGGCGTCAAGAGAAGTGGTATTTGCTGAACTGCTGTTTTCTTCCTGTTCTAAAAATGGATTCTGGTCTAGCTTTTCCTGAATTTCCTGTTGCAGTTCCACGGTTGACAGCTGCAGAAGTCTGATCGCCTGTTGCAGCTGAGGAGTCATTGTTATTGTCTGTACGTTCCCCTGACGTAGATTTAGTCCTGTTTTCATAGAATACCTATTCTCTCGATTTATAAAGTATAACTGAAAAGTATACTGTTTTTTTAATACAGTCTTATCGGATCAGATAACTGCTAAGGTTATCCGTGGTTATTCACATCCAGGTTTGGTAATGTTTTTTATTATATTATGATTATTATTTTCTAATTATTTGGAGGTAACTGCTGGTACCATTGCAATAGATTAACATATATTCAGAAGTAATAGGAAAAAGATTTTTTAGAAATTAGTTTGTATATGGGGCTGTCTGACAGACAAGAGCCTGCTGTTACTGTAAACAGCAGGGGAGTATTTAAATAAAGTTTTAATGAAATCTCCTTTATTACGGTGCTATACGCTTCCGGAGGCCTTTTAAATTGCTGATGCGGTATCTACTAGATAACGAAATTATTACCGAGATATACTTTCTTAACAATTTCATTGGCAAGTATTTCTTCAGGAGTGCCGTAGGCTATCATGTTTCCCTGATTTACTATGTATGCTCTTTCGCACACATCCAGTGTTTCTCTGACATTGTGATCGGTGATAAGAACGCCTATCCCTCGATCTCTCAGTTGTTCGATAATTCCCTTTATTTCCCCGACACTGATGGGATCCACCCCGGCAAAAGGTTCATCAAGAAGAATAAATTGCGGATCAGATGCAAGAGCTCTTGCAATTTCCACTCTTCGTCTTTCACCTCCGGAAAGACTCATACCGGTATTTTTTTCAATATGTTCAATACGAAATTCATGGAGAAGTTCCTCCATTCTGGTGTATCTTTCGTTTTTGGTTTTGATTTTAGTATTCAATTCCAAAGCCCCCATAAGATTTTCCCTTACAGTAAGCTTGCGCCAGATGGAGGCTTCCTGCGGCAGATAGCCTAAACCGTAGGATGCACGTTTATCCATCGGCTTATGAGTTATCTCCTGATCATCAATATATACGTGTCCGTCATCAGCTTTGATTATGCCGACAATCATGTAGAAGGAAGTGGTTTTTCCGGCGCCGTTAGGTCCGAGTAATCCTACTATTTCTCCGCTGTCAATGGAAATGGATACGTCATTAACCACCACTCTTGTTTTAAATTGTTTAAAAAGGTGTTCCGCTCTTAATTTTGCCATTTTAAAGATTCCGATGTTTGGTAAGACAGACTGATTATGTCATGCGGTTTATTTTCCACTGCCGGCGTTCTTATTTTCCTCAATCTGGGCTTTCAGTTCCTCAGGGACAAACACTGTCGTAACTCTGTCACCGTTCTGTTTGTTGCCGGAGGATGCCTCCATGCGTTCTTTGGCAATATTGTACGTAATGCTGTCACTTGTAATTTTTGAAGAGCCTTGCTCTATTACAGCAGATTCTTTCAGTTCCACTGTTTGAGATACTGGATAATAGGCAATCCTCCTGCTATGTGCGGTTACAGGTTTGCCGTTGTCCAGAATCTGGTAAAAGGTAGCTGGCGTACCGAAAGCTGTGGCACTTTTTATCTGTCCTTTTTCATTCCTGATTATTTCCACTTTGTCTGCAGTGATTTTGATGGTTCCCTGATTTATGATGACATGATCCAGAAAGGTAATTTTATTTGTACTGAGTTCTGCAATCTGTTTGCCTGAATTTATGCTGATTGCCTCCTTGAAATCGCTTTGTCTGGCGTAGGCATTGCCGGTACAGATACCGGTGATTACAGCTAAGGCTAGAGCTGATTTAATTGTCATTTTTGAAACCTGTGTATGTTGCATGGCAATCCTCTGATAATTCAAAATACTTTTCTGATAACAGCCCCTTTAAATTTCTGCCGCTGTTGGTAAAATGCTTCCCTTTTAAAGTAACCTCGGCCGGGGTTCTGATTTCATCTGTGCCGATATCTATTTCAAGATATGATGTTTTTAATTCCCTTATAGGACTGTTTTCATTTGAAGATTTAACAATAACATTATCTCTAAGGGTAATTAAGTTATCCACACTGACGGTGCCGCTGTCAGCCTGAATCAGCCATTCTTCGGAAACTTTATCAGCAAGATGGGAGACATCTTTGTTTTTGGTATCCAGTGTAGGTGTGTATAACACCACTGGTGAAACAAAATTAGTCTGTTCTATGCTTTGATAGTATTCAGCCTCCCTAGCGAAAATTGACTGATAAAGCCTGCCGTCAGGATTGAACTGACGGGTATTAATGTTTTTTGCTGTAAACACAGGCTGGGCTTCTATAAGCTGTGTCAGTTCAGTTTTTTCCTGTATGTTAACCCAGTCGTAAAAGTAATATGATGCAATTAGTAAAACGACAAGGGGAATTATCTTCAGTAAATGATGCATTTCAGATGCTGGCTCCTAAAGTATCCGTCTTATCTCTGGCAGTAAGAATAAGGTCACATACCTCTCTTACTGCACCTTCTCCGCCATTCAGATTACAAATGTAGTCGGCAGAGGCTTTTACAATCGGGTGGGCATCAGCAGGACAGAAGGATAACCCGCAGGCTTTGAAAACAGGAATGTCAATAACATCATCACCGATATAGGCTGTTTCGCTAGCTGAAACGTTGGCTTTTTTCATTATTTCATTAAGTGCAGTGATTTTATCATTTATTCCCTGACATATATATTTGGCCTTTAATGATTTCATGCGAATATCCACAATATTTGACTGTCTTCCGGTGATGATTCCGAAATCAACCCCGGTTTTCTGAATGGCCACGATGCCGAATCCGTCTTTAGTGTTAAAGCTTTTTATCTCGTCTCCGGAATTTGTTATGTATATTTTTCCGTCTGAAAGCACTCCGTCCACATCACTTAGCAGTAGTTTGATATTGCTGATTCTTTTAATCAGTTCAGCGGAAACAGAACCGTAGGGAGTAAAAATTGCCATAGACATGAGATAAATCCTTTATTAACCGATGGATAAACAAAACAAATCAGCCGGCGAAAAAATAATAAGCAGTATTAAAATACAACATTCAATAATTTAAATCCTGTTTATTATGTTTAAGTATATATCATGTGACTTGCTGGTGTATACCACACAATGTCGGTATGTGTGGCATCTGGTGTTTACTATATGTGGATATTTTACACAATAAAGGTTTTTAAAAATAGGTTATTTTTTGCTTTTGTTGTTTTCACTGGAAGCAGGACCGGTTTAAAACGCTGGGATGAATTAATGCCGGAAACTGTTATGATAACTGTAAAGATCAGAATTTGATTTCTGTTATGAGATTAAGCTCTGATGTTTGCCATGCGGATAAGGTTAAAATAGTGAGGATTTACTTATTGTGGAAAAGGTTGTTCTGTTAGGCTTTGTATGGATATAGTTGAACCGGATTAGCGGAAAGGAACAATTACTGTGGAGTATCCCCTATCTTCAGGAACAATCGATTCTGAGCCTGAGCATGAAATTCTGTTTTTTTTACTGAGTATGATGGAGATATGTATCTTCGAGTGCAGAAGCCGGGTACAATGATGAGGCTAGACAGGATTTCTGTAGGATGAAGGCATGGGGTTTATAAGAAATGACAGTGCTGGAACAGAGAGAGACAGAAATCTGAAAGACTGCTTACCGATACCATTGATAAGGCAATTAGAGATAACAATCTGCAGAGAAAAACCGATAAACGCCTGCATGCAGGAAGTATATATACAGTAATAGGAGAAATAATACTATGGATGTCAATGATATTGAAACCCGGAAAAGTAATAAGGGGGCTTCATTGCCGGAACAGAATACTGATGTCAGCATTAATCATGCGGATAACGTATATGAGAACGAACAGAATAGTTCTTCTGGCAGTCTGAATAATAAGAACGTAGGAATACAGAATAATTCAGAAATTATCATTGATATTGAGAGTTCACCCATATTGAATCTTTCCTATTTTTATCAGGATAACTTCAGACTTATTTCTGACATTAAGTTCAGAAGCAGGGAAAAGGATTATGAAAATATAACCATCAGAGTATACGCTGAAACGGATATTTTTGATGCTTTTGAACTGAAATCCGATTTCTTGGAACATGGAGCGACAGTGTCAATTGCCAACCATGTAAAGCAGCTTGTTTTAAAGGTGGAAAGATTTGCTGAACTTTCGGAGAGTATTGATACTTCCATAAATGTGGAAATCCTGGACAGCGACGGTCAGGTTATTGCCAAAAAATCACGTGCTCTTGAGGTAACGGCATTTAATCAGTGGACAGGAGACTATGATCTCTTGGCGTCTTTTGTTACTCCGAATTCCACCGGGGTAAGTTCGATAATCAGCAGGGCTGAGGACAAGCTGGAACAGCTTATCAAAAAGAACTCCGGTTATTTTGGTTCACGAAACTTCGGCAGGGGATTTCTCGGATATCAGACTAGTGATCCGCAATACGTCGCTCTGGAAGCAGAAGCTCTGTATCTCGCTGTTCAGGATCTAGGTATATCATATAGACTTCCTCCAGCATCATTCTGGGGAAGTCAGAGAATAAGATTATTTGATATGGTGTTAAATGAAAAAACCGGCACCTGTCTTGATACCACATGTTTTTATGCATCACTTCTGGAAGCCGTCGGACTGCATGCGGTAATTTTTGTACTTGATGAACATGCTCTTATCGGTGTTATGTTGAATGAAGAGAGCGGTTTTAATGATCCTGTGATCGATGACAGAAACGAGGTTTACCATGCTATAGAACTGGATAACCTCCTACCTGTGGAAACAACAGATCTGACTGACAGTAAGATTCTTTTTAAAGAATCAGTGAATTCAGGGAAGAATAAATTCGCCTCTGCGGGGTTTGAGTGCTGTGTTGATATAAAATCATGCCGTGCACGTATGATAAAGCCGTTACCTACGATGAGTCGTAATCAGGATGGTTCTCTGGTAATAACAGATGATCCCCGTTTTGTTAAAAATATGAGCGTCGGTGCAGGTAGCGTAGAGGTAAAAAGAAGAACCCTTGACCTTAAAACGAATGTTGTTCTGACTAGAGAACAGCAGTGGGAGAACAAGCTTCTGGATCTGTCAACCAGAAACAGACTGCTTAATATGAAAACATCCAATGGTTCTGTTTTGCGTGTGTTTTTTGCTAAACCAGAAAAGCTAGAGGATGAACTGAGAAAACATGACAGTAAGTTTTTCAAGATAGTCGGAACACAGTTCAAAAAAGAGGAGATAGATCAGAATTTCAACAGTGAAACCATGGAAATAACAGGAGTTATAGAATCCAAGGTTTTAGCTGATGTAGAAGGCAAGGGAATTCTGAATGTATATAATGAAACTAAGCGTTCGCTGGAGCAGGTTCTTAAAAAAATAGCGGGCGAGGCAAAGGCATCCTATGATGAAAACGGAGCCAACTCCCTGTTCCTGTCCCTCTACAGCGTACTCTGGTATGACGATACAGCCGGAAGGAAACAGCATGAAGCTCCGCTCATGCTTCTGCCAGTTGATATTAAAAAGGATACCAGAACAGATGTTTATTCCATTAAGGTAAGGGATGAAGAGCTGATAATCAATTATTCCCTGATAGAGCTCATGAGACAGTATTACGGTATAAATCTTAATGCTCTTAATGAGTTGCCTGAGGATGAATACGGAGTTGATGTTCTACTTATAAAGGATACAGTTCTTAATGCTCTTCCTCCGGGATGGAAAATATTAAAAACTGTATGTCTTGGTAATTTTTCATTCAGAAAATTTGTAATGTGGCAGGATCTGAGCAGAAACAATGAGTTTCTTCAAAGTACGAGTCCGGTTTATAAGGCTTTAGCAGCAGGTAAATTCGGGGAGATTGCCAAATTCGGTGACGAGGAAGTACCGAAAACCATTGACAGTCGCATAAAATTCGGTGATGTCTGCCAGCCTATTCAGGCTGACTCCAGTCAGCTTGATGCAGTTGTTGCTGCTGAGACCGGTAAAAGTTTCGTTCTTCAGGGACCTCCGGGAACCGGTAAGTCACAGACTATTACCAATATTATAGCTTCTGCTCTGGAACGGGGAAAAAAGGTTCTTTTTGTAGCAGCCAAGATGGCAGCATTAGAAGTTGTGCAGGAAAGATTAAGTAAACTCGGACTGTCTCCTTTCTGCCTGGAACTGCATTCAAATACCCTGACGAAGTCTAAATTTCTCGAAAGAATTAATATTGATGTTCCGGATACTGTCGGAGATGTGAAAAACAGTTATGACATTATAAAGTCCAGAATCAATCAGGAAAGAGATGAACTTAACGGGGAGGTGGAGGCTCTTCATGAACCTGTAGCAGCCGGCATGTCTGTGTACGGGGCAATCTGTCGTCTGGTTCATAATGGTATCGAGCCGGAAATAACAATACCGGCAGATGATATTTCTAAAATAAATGTTGAAATGATTATGGAGGCTGATTCAGCCCTCAGAGAATTAAAGATTTTAACCAAAGGAAGAAAATTAACCGATTATACATTTTTTGAAAGCCGGCTTCTGGCTGTTCCTGCAAATCCGTTAAATATCGACAGTGCGAGATTAAGACGGCTTCATGATGAGGTGTATGCCTGTGTAAATTCAATAACTGAACTCCTTGGGTTTGGTGGAGAAATTATGGATGTCGAACGACTTACCGGCATTCTTTCTGGTTTGGAACAGGCTTTAAATAATGAAAACATGGATTTTTCACTTCTTTCACTGCCGAACTGGGAGGGGTTTGTAAAGACTGCTGATGAAGGGATAAGTGATGCTATTGCCGTGAGAGACGGTATGGAGAAACTGGGACCTAATGCGGATGACGTATTTAAACTGGATCTCAGGGAGGAGCTTAAATTATGGAAGCTGGATGATGAAAAATTCTTTATTTTCCGTTACTTCGCACATAGTAAATCCGTAGGCAGACTTCAAAGAGCACTGGGAGTGGATGTTAAGGTCAGCAGTGACAACTACATAGAAATTGTAGAGTCTGCGCTGAAGATTCAGGAACTTAGAGCACGGCTTGCTGATACTGAAAAATCACTTGCAAAGTCAAGCGAGTCATTTGCTACCCTTGTTTCAAAGACTCCTGAAAAGGCCAGAGAAGTACTTGATATTCTGATAATTCTTGTATCTACTTTGAAAGATGATTTGGATCCTGGTCAGGAGATGAAGGTTAATGAGGCAATTTCCAGAAATTCAGGTGATCAGAAATTCCGTGACCGTGTTAAGCAGCTGGCTGCATACAGGAGCACTGTTGAGGATTTCTGTGCACAGAGTGATGTCATCAGAAAATATTTCAATATTGATGCCACCCTGCTGCCGCATGATCTCAGGAGTATTGCCGACAGAACTTCAGTCTGGGTGGAGAATCAGAAGGATTTAAATGAATGGATTGAGGTTAATAAGCGTCTCAATCGTGTTAGAAACATGGGCTTTAGCGTTCTTGTCAATGCTTTATTCGGTAACAGAATACCTACAGATGCCGGGGAAGGGTATGCCTCTTCCGTATTTGCTAAATCCGTTATTGAATGGCAGTTCAGTTCGAATGCTTCACTGTCAGGGTTCAATCCTGAACTGTTCGAGGACAAGATTAAGAAGTTTAATGAGGATGCATCAGAATTCAGGAAACTTTCCGGTCAGCTTTTGATAAATCATCTGACTACTAGAAAAAATCATCTGAAAAATGCGGCTGATGCCGCTTTACAGGAGGAGATATCTTTCTTTGAAAGAGCCAAGAAGAGCCGTGGACGAGGTCTTTCCATCAGAAATATTTTTAATAAAATGCCGAATCTTATGCCTAGGATTGCCCCTTGTATGCTGATGAGTCCTATTTCTGTCGCTCAATATCTTTCTCCGGATAAATACAGTTTTGATCTGATAATTTTTGATGAGGCCTCCCAGCTTCCGACATCGGAAGCTGTCGGAGCAATAGGCAGAGGAAAACAAGTAATAGTCGTGGGTGATCCTAAGCAGATGCCTCCAACAGAATTTTTTGAGGCCAGACAGAGCGAAGAAACCGAGAATGCCGATTTGGAAAGCGTGCTGGATGACTGTATGACTTTAGGTATGCCGACCAAAACATTGAGCTGGCACTACCGTTCACGTCATGAAAGTCTAATTTCTTTCAGTAATACCATGTACTATGAGGGAAATCTGTATACATTCCCGTCTCCTGACGATATGAATTCAAAGGTGACATTTAATTATGTGAATGGTCTTTATGATCGCGGGGGAAAAGGCACCAATGCTGATGAAAGCAGGGAGGTTGTTGCCTTTGTTAAAAAGTTTTTAGAAAATCCTGTAAACAAGGATACATCCATAGGTATTGTTACCTTTAACAGTAAACAGCAGTCCCAGATTGAAGATGATCTTGCAGAAATGTTCAAGCAGAATCCGGAACTGGAGGTTACTGCCAATGAATGCAAAGAACCTTTATTTGTGAAGAATCTGGAAAATGTGCAGGGTGATGAGCGGGATGTGATTGTTTTTTCTGTAGGTTTTGGTAAAGACCGGGATGGAAGAATTTCCATGAATTTCGGTCCTTTGAACCGTGACGGAGGTGAACGTCGTCTCAATGTTGCGGTAACACGAGCCAAAAAGGAAATGGTGGTCTTTTCCTCTCTTGAACCTGAGGATGGCAGAATCACCTCTACAACGTCCCGCGGGGTAATAGGACTTTTTGATTTCTTAAAATATGCCAGAAACGGTTCTGCTTCACTGGTGCGACAGTTGAGCTCCCGTTGCAATGAGGTGGATTTTCTGGTTCAGGATCTGGCAGACAGGTTAAAGGAAAAGGGATTTAACACCAAGGCAGGTGTGGGAACCTCGGCTTTTAAGGTTGATCTGGCAGTAAGAGATCCGAGAAACTCAAACAGATATCTTGCCTGTATTATGGCTGATGGTATTGTTTTTAAGAAAACCCCTAGTGCTATTGACAGATTCTACGGTCAGCCGGGAGTATTGAAAGGTCTTGGCTGGAATGTTCTCCGTTTCTGGACTCCTGACTGGTGGAAAAACAAGGAGGCGGTTCTTGAGAGACTTGTAAATGATCTGAAACGGTTAGAGGAGGAACTATACAAGGAATCTGAAGTAAAATAATGCTTTCATGACGGCTTTAGAAAACTGATTAAACAGCCGGGCATTATGCACATCATGTGAAAAAGTCGCGTGCCATGCGACTTTTTTGTTATGGATGAAAGAAGAATAGAGTCGGAGTTTTTTTCTGAAAGGAAAGGAAGATTTTTTTCAGTGGTAACAGCAGATATTTTTGTTTTTTTTATTATTTTTAGAGAAAGATTACCAAAATATAAAAGGTAAAAATGTATTTATTGGTAAATATTATGTTTAATATGAAATAATAAAAAAACATATAATATGAAACTAAAACGTTTTTTTGATACCTAATAATGTGTCAGATACAGATATTTATGAAGACGTACATACCTGTGACTGAGATTTTTTAAAACCATCAGCTTACGGTTAAAAGTGTTTATTTATTTCTGAATAATCATGATATTCAGGAGTGTCCGAACATTTATAAATGGTAAAATATGCTGATATAAACATGATTTGAGGAAAACTACTGGTCCTAGACGGGACAACAACTAATATGAAAGATAATTTAGTAGAAATAAGGGATCTAACCTTTTCCTACGGCAAAAGAAATATCTATGAAAATGTCAGTCTGGATATACCGAGGGGAAAGATTACTGCATTCATGGGACCTAGTGGTACCGGTAAAACGACAATGCTAAGGCTTATTGGTGGGCAGATAGCCCCTGACAAGGGGACGATCAGCTACGACGGAGTTAATATTCATAAACTCAAAAGGGCTGATTTGTATAATCTGAGAAAACGGATGAGCATGTTATTTCAGAGCGGGGCTTTATTCACAGATATTAATGTTTTTGATAATGTTGCCTATCCTATACGGGAGCATACCAGACTGCCGGAGGATATTATCCGGGATATGGTTCTGATGAAGCTTGAAGCAGTGGGGTTAAGAGGAGCCGCATCTCTTATGCCACATGAACTGTCTGGTGGAATGGCGAGAAGAGCCGCTCTGGCGCGTTCAATTGCATTGGATCCTGAACTTATCATGTATGACGAACCGTTTACCGGTCAGGATCCGATAACCATGGCTGTTCTCCTGCGACTTATACAGACTTTGAACCGTACCTTGGGGTTGACGTCAGTGGTTGTGACACATGATGTCAAGGAAATATTAAGTATTGCTGATTACGCGTATATACTGGCCGGCACAAAGGTTGTGGCCGGAGGAACCCCGGAGGAACTGAAAGAATCCGATGATCCGCGGGTAAAACAGTTTATCAATGGTGAGTTTGATGGCCCGGTACCATTTAATTATCCTTCAGAAGTAAGTTATTTAAAGGATTTGTAATGTTATTGAATTATATTGGTAATTTGGGCCGTTGGGGTGTCCGTCGTATAAATGCAATTGGCCGGGCTACCATTATGCTGTTTTATTCCATATGCGGACGGCCTCAAATCAGAAAAAATTTTCCGCAGCTGATAAGACAGATATATGTTGTGGGGGTTCAGTCTATCAGTATTATTGTTGTTTCCGGGCTGTTTATAGGTATGGTACTCGGCCTGCAGGGATATCATGTTCTGGTTAATTTTATGGCAGAGGGAGCTCTCGGTCAGATGATAGCTCTGGCAATTATCCGAGAACTGGGGCCGGTTGTAGCTGCTCTTCTGTTTGCTGGACGAGCCGGTTCCGCTTTAACTGCGGAAATCGGTTTGAAGAAGGCTACAGAGCAACTCTCTTCAATGGAGATGATGGCTGTGGATCCTTTGAGAAGGGTTATTGCTCCGAGGTTCTGGGCTGGGGTGATATCACTGCCTATGCTTACGGTTATTTTTACTCTGGTCGGTATATACGGTGGAAAGCTGGTCGGTGTGGACTGGCTCGGGGTGGATGATGGTATATTCTGGGGTGGCATGAACAGCACTATTGATTTCTGGGATGATCTGATGATGTGTGCCATTAAGAGTATATTTTTTGCAGTAACCGTTATATGGATTTCTCTTTTTAACGGTTATGATTTGGTTCCTACTTCGGTTGGTATAAGTAAGGCCACTACCAATACAGTAGTTCAGTCTTCTTTAGCTGTTTTAGGTCTCGACTTTGTGTTAACTGCAGTAATGTTTTAAGGAATAAGAAAGTGAAATTTAGTAAAGTGGAATTCTCCGTGGGATGTTTTATTATGGCATCCATCATTTGCGGTGTTTTTTTGGCGCTGAAAGTTGCCGGATTGACATTCAGTTTTAATGATCATACCTATAAGGTTCACGGATATTTCGATAACGTTGGTTCTTTAAAACTGCGCGCCCCTGTAAAAATAGGCGGTGTGGTTATCGGTAGGGTCAGTAATATTTATGTTGACGGCGAAAGACTTATTCCGGTAGTGGAAATGGAAATTGAAGAAAAATACAGTAATCTTTCCAGTGAAAGCAAGGCGTCAATACTGACGGCAGGTTTGATTGGTGAGCAGTATATAGGTATTACTCCCGGGTTTTATGATGAGGATATGGGTACAACCTACTTAAAGGATGGTGATAAGATATCTGATACTGGATCTGCAATTGTTCTTGAGGATCTTATCGGTAAGTTCCTTTATTCCGTTAACAAGGGGAATGGCAACTCAACGGAAAAAAACAGTGATAATTAATAGGACCGAAGGCTCCTAAAATTGCGCTGATATATGCGGTTCCCTCATAGATGTGCTATAAATGCAGGAACTATTTTTTTAATGAAAAAATTTTATCTGTATGAAATTTTATGTACAAAGGACTGTCTAATGACCGTCAGATAAATTTTTGATACATGATAAATTGAGTGTCAGAAGAATAAATCAAGGAAGAATAATGTTTAAAAAAATTATTAAATCTATTGTCGCAGTTGCTTTTGTTTGTTTATCAACAGCAGGTCTGGCTGATAGCAATGTTGATACCTCAAATCCTTATACTATGATGCAGACACTTGCTGATAACACCTTTGCAGCAATAAAGAAGAACAAGGATAGACTTGATGATACCAGCGTGTCGAGAGGAATTATCCGCACAGAGCTACTGCCGTATATCGATAATAAATATTCCTCTTTAAAGGTGATAGGCACAAATCTGAAATCCACCAATGATGAACAGCGCAAGAAATTTACGGCCGCTTTTACTGATTATATTATTGCAACTTATGCAGATGCGCTAAAGAAATACACTACCCAGACTGTAAAAGTTCAGGAACCTGAGGATATAAAGGATGACTTCGTGGCCGTCAGAGTTACTGTTATGGAACCCGGTGCTCCTGATCTAGAGGTTGTATTCAAGCTACGCTTAAATAAAAAGACCGGTCAGTGGAAGATCTATGATCTGGTAGCGGAAGGTATCAGCCTGCTGAGCGCCAAGCAGTCAGAACTTGGAGGTTTAATCAGGGAAAAGGGAATTGATGCAGTAAGTCAGCAGCTTATTGATCATGTAAACGGTAAAACAGCAAAGTAAATTTTGAATCATTAAATAACGATAAGATAAGAAATAACGGAATAATCAAATGAAACTCAACGGCTGTCTTGATTGCAATACTGTCGAAAGATTATGGAAGGATAAGAGCAGTATTTTTACCGATAAAGAAGTTGATTTAACAGATGTTAGCAAAATTGATTCTTCGGGTATTGCTTTTTTAGTAATCTGGTCAAGAGGTATTATTGAAAGCAGTGGTGAAGTCGAGAGATTAAGATTAAAGAATCCTCCACAGGAAGCAGTTAATTTGATTACTCTGTTTAAGGTTAAAGAACTTTTTGAGATACTGAATTAGCTTCTGTATTTTTCCGGTTACATCAAACCTGATACAATGATACGGATCCCGTGAAATGCAAGTTTCATGGGATTTTTTATTCTGCTTGGAATATGACATAAGGATTATCAAAGAACTTATTTGTGAATAATCTGTCATAGGTATGTCTTTGCGTCTGTTTCTTTATAATGCGGTGAATTTTCGATACGGAATAATGTCTGCATGCGTGTCCTGCAATGGAAAATCACAATCGTTTATACTTTCATGAATGAAAACATAACGGGAAAAAACCGGATTGTGTGCTCGTGCCGGTTATATGCCATCACATTGTTTTCTTCACGATAAAAAGACATTATCCGTTATGTTGTAGATTATTGTACTTGTGTTCTAAATCTATTGAGTTTTATGGCAAAGGTTTGTAAAATTTTCGGCTGTAGCGTTTTATTATACGTTTGTTTCAAGCAGGTTTTCTGATTATGCATAAATTTAAAATTGAAGGTGGTAAGGCTCTTATCGGTGATGTGGTAATTTCCGGAGCTAAAAATGCGGCTTTACCAGTAATACTGGCGACAATTCTTACTGATGAGCCGGTTGTTCTCCATAATGTGCCAAACCTCAGAGATGTTAAAACATCTTTTAAGTTACTGGAAATTGCCGGTAAGACGGTTAGAGAACTTGATGAAGGCAGCTATGAAATCAGCGGTACAGTGACGAATTCCCAGGCTCCTTATGAACTTGTGAAAACAATGAGAGCTTCAATTTTAACTCTCGGACCGCTTACAGCTAAAACCGGACAGGCTGATGTTTCACTGCCGGGCGGATGTGCCATCGGTGCCAGACCGGTAAATCTGCATATTCATGGTCTGCAACAGATGGGCGCTTCTATTGATATTCAGGGTGGTTACATTAAGGCAAGAGTTAACAACAGACTTGTAGGTAATCATATATACATGGATATGATTTCTGTAACAGGAACTGAAAATCTGGTATCAGCTGCTGTACTTGCCTACGGAGAGACCTGCCTGCAGAATGCTGCTAAAGAGCCGGAAGTTGTTGATTTGGTTAGATTTTTAAGAACCCTTGGCGCTGATATCAATGGAGAAGGGACTAATGAAATAGTCATCCATGGTGTAGAAAAACTGCACGGCGGAGAATATACCATTCAACCTGACCGTATTGAGACAGGAACATTTCTGGTTGCTGCAGCTGTTACAAACGGCTGTATTACATGTCATAAAACAGATCCTGATAATCTTCAGGCGGTTATAGCCAAACTGGAGGAGGCCGGTGCTCTGGTTGAATGTACAGCTGACAGTATAAAGCTTGATATGAGAGGCCGTGAATTGAAGCCAGTAAATATAACCACTGCTCCTTATCCTGCTTTCCCGACAGATATGCAGGCTCAGTTCACCCTTTTAAATGCTATTGCCAAGGGAACCGGTGTGGTAACTGAGACAATTTTTGAAAACAGATTTATGCATGTTCCTGAACTCAACCGTATGGGAGCTAATATCGAACTGCAGGGTAATAGCGCAATCTGTCATGATTGTGAAGGTCTAAGCGGAGCTCAGGTAATGGCAACAGATTTACGTGCCAGTGCTTCTCTGGTTATCGCCGGATTTGTGGCAAAGGGGGTAACAATTGTAGACCGAATTTATCATATGGACCGCGGCTATGAGAAAATCGAAGAAAAATTCAAAGGACTGGGTGGTTCAATAGAAAGACTGGTTGACTGAATCATTTTCTGAGTCCGGGAGTTTACGAATATATTGCAGTGCCGGTATGAACAGAATCTGAATAACACAGAAACTTTTGTTTTGTACTACTGTGCGAAAAAAGGAGTTCCAAAGGTGGCTTTTAGTTTAAAGAAATACAACACATTCGGTTTAGAGGTAGAGGCTACCTGGGGGATAGAAATAAATGATTTTGTCATGTTTGATATGGCATTTAAAAAAATAAAGGAGACAGGTCTTCCATTTATTGTTCTAGGTGATGGTTCTGATGTTCTCTTCAAGGAGGATTATGAGGGAATAGTCATGGTTAACCGTCTCAAAGGGATGGAATTTTCCCAGGATTCAGATTTTCATTATGTGAAAGTTCAGGCGGGGGAGAATTTTGATTCAGTGATTAGAACCTGTTTGGATAGAGAAATATATGGTTTGGAAAATCTTGCTTTGATACCGGGAACAGCAGGTGCTGCGCCGGTGCAGAATATCGGGGCCTACGGTTCTTCTTTTTCTGACTTCTGCCGTTATGTTGAAGTACTTGATTTAAAAAACAACAAGATAGATCGGATTAGAGCTCAGGATTGTGCCTTCGGCTACCGTACAAGCATTTTTAAAATACCGGAAAATACTGACAGATACATTATCACAGCTGTAGAGTTAAAGATCCCCAAAAAATGGACTCCTAATCTGAATTATGCATCTCTTGAAGGGCTTGAAGATACTTCTGCCCGAGGGATATATAACCATATTTCTGACGTGCGGAACAGTAAATTGCCGTCACCTAAGGTTTTAGGTAATGCCGGAAGTTTCTTTAAGAATCCTGTAGTAGAAAAATCGGTTTATGAAAAGCTTGTATCTGAGTATGATCATGTACCTGGGTATGGTACAGACGACGGTTCTACAGTTAAACTGGCTGCTGGATGGCTCATTGAAAAGGCTGGGTGTAAAGGACTCAGGATGGGGAACGCCGGAACCTATGAAAAACAGTCTCTGATACTTGTTAATTACGGTGGAGCCTCTCCTGATGAACTGATTGGTGTAGCCTGCTTCGTAAGAAATAAAGTGGCTGATAAGTTCGGTATTGTTCTAGAACCTGAGGTAAGGATTATAGGGAAAAAAGGGGAATGTCATCTCTAAAAAAAAATCACTGTTGCGTTTTTTCTGATGATGAGAGAATGGTACTGGAATACCTTTCTGATAAAAAATACCATAGTGGAGTTCAGCTCGGTTCGGCTTTGAATAAAAGCAGAACCACCATTATGAATTACATGAAAAAGTTATCTGACAGCGGCCTTCTGATAAATAAAGTTATCGGCAGAGGATATCAGTTACAGATTGTTCCGGAATTTTACGACCGGCGGATACTTTTAAAACGTCCAAATCTCTCATTCTTTGATACGGTAGATTCAACCAATCAATTCCTGCTTGAACAGAGTGATGTCTCTGACGGTACTGTGGTTCTTACTGATTTTCAAAGTCACGGTCGCGGGAGGAGAGGCCGGGATTTTCTGTCTTCATACGGCACCCAGATTATGTTCAGCTATGCTACAAATTTTAAGGAAATCGGAGAGATTAACGGATTAAGCATAGTTATAGGAATAGCTGTTGTTAAAGCCTTAGAGTCTGTCGGTATAAACAATGTCCAAATTAAGTGGCCCAATGATTTATATATCAACGGACAGAAAGTCGGGGGAATACTTGTTGAGACCAGCTGTAGCAAGAAGGGGGTATATACAGTGATCGGTGTTGGGATAAATGTTGTCCGCGATTTCCTGTTTCTTGTTGATTTATCAAAACTGGATCGGGAGATTGGTGCAATAGATATCAGTAAACACGGAATAAGCAGATCTGAAATGGTGCTGCTACTGTGTGAGTACATAGATAAATACATTGCCAATTTTAAAAGAGTCGGTCTTCAACCGTATATTGAAACCTATAACAACTATGATGCGTTTGCCGGAAGCAATGTGCGTATTATTACCAATGAGAGAATGATTGAAGGAGTAAACGGAGGCATTAATGCGACAGGGGCAATTATTCTGTATACGCAGGAAGGAAAGTTGGTTGAGGTGGTGGCCGGAGATGTTAGTCTCCGTAAGGCTGATATTACTTAGGCTGTTTAAAGATAATTGCCAGTTATTGGCTGGAGTGGTACCAATAAATTGGTGACGGTATTAAAAGGTTGTTTCAATTACCTGTGGGCTCTTAACAGGAACAACTGGCATTCTTTATGATATAAGCTTTAGATAAGATGGCGATTTTGCAATAGCGAGACTATACGGTGGTTCTTATCTTTTTTAACAATTAAATCGGCATTCTTCATGGATGGAAGAATATTTTCAATTAAATTAACATGATTTATCGAATCCCAGCACTCAGTGAACTTGTTTAAAAGCTCATCTTTGGGGATTCCTATCATGTTGCGGAAAAATGACTGCTCGTTTTTTTCTGCATCCCTTACGAGTGAAAAGCATCTGTCGAGATACCATGAAAAAATATCTTTTTCATCAGCATCCAAATAGATGGAACGGCTGAAGAAATCACGCACGCTTTTACTTGAAGAAAGTGTTTCAGCCCCTTGTAAAGGGGGATCCTCCAGAACATTTATTCCCTCAAATATCAAAATATTACATTCGTTTATTTGTTTTGGTGCCGGCAGTATGTCATATGTTTCATGGCTGTACACCGGATATTCGATATTTTGTTTCCCGCTGACGAAATCTTCGAGAAAATTGAGCATTTTTTCATAATTGTATGATTCAGGGAATCCTTTTCGATGCATGATATTTCTGCTTATGAGTTCAGAAGACGGGTAAATAAAGTTATCTGAACTGATTACGGAGATTTTTTTGTTAAGGATTATTCGGAGAATATCAGCTATTTGAGATGAAAAATAACTTTTTCCTGATGAAACAGAACCACATACACCGATAACAATTCGTGAATCTGTTTCAGTATTAAATTGTTCGGAAATAGAGTCAGCAAGAAAGGCTATTACAGTTGTCAGTCCTCTGTCAGATAAAAATCTGCTGTTACAGTTATTAAGTATCAACCGAGGCTGTGATTTTACAAAATCATCATCAGTCAGAAAGTTTAGATAGCGGAATTCTTGATCTGAAAAAAAATGGTGCATGAGTAGATATCCGAAATTGCAGAGTTAATGATAGTACTGTTCTAGAATATTATAGCAATCGGATAAGGTTGATATATATAAAAATTTAAGAATCTGAACTGTCTATTAAGGACTATTTGTGATGTTATGAGAAAGGAATATTTCTGTTATTAGGGGTTGTCGATGGGGAACTCCTTATTTGTCAGCTATCAAGAGAATTTTGTCTAATAATTGCGCAAAAAGTATGAATTATGAAAGAATTACAAAATAATAACAAATAAATCTTGCATATGAAAAACTTTTAATGTAATATGCTCGCACACAGAGACACTTAAGCTATCTAGCTTATTTCTGTAAACCAGACTGGAGGGGTTCCCGAGCGGTCAAAGGGAGCAGACTGTAAATCTGCCGACTCTGTCTTCGAAGGTTCGAATCCTTCCCCCTCCACCATTTATGGTTTGTATACGATTAGGGCGGGCATCGTATAGTGGTAATACCCAAGCCTTCCAAGCTTGTGCGACGGGTTCGATTCCCGTTGCCCGCTCCATGTTTAAGATTAAATATTATCGTCAAGTAACTGTGGCGTATCTTGCCTACAGTGATCACTTTTTTAGAGGAACTTAGGTATGTCAAAGGAAAAGTTTGAACGTACAAAGACTAACGTGAACGTTGGTACAATCGGTCACGTAGACCATGGTAAGACCACTTTAACTGCTGCTATTACTACTGTATTAGCAAAGACCTACGGCGGTGAAGCA
>OMYE01000061.1 GCA_900315145.1 uncultured Pseudomonadota bacterium
ATCTGATACATGTGACAGCGTAAAAGAAACACTCGGTGATGTCGCATCAAAGGTTGACGATATTATCGAAACAGGCGAGGAGGCCGGTGACAAGATCAGTGACTGCAAGAATCTTATCGATATCATCAAAGATACTGTAGGTAAATAGTAAAGTAAGGAGCATACCATGTTAACAGCAGTACTCATCTGGATAGCCACCCGCTAGGCGGGGCCGGGAGGAGAATGACCTCCCGGTGATGTATACGGCAAGCAATAAAGCCTTCTAAAACAGCTGGGACTCTCAAAATCTTTTTTTGTTTCAGATGATTTTTTATGGGGGTTATCAGATTTTTTTTAGAAACAGCCAGTCAGCTGTCAGTGTACTATACCACCTGCATAATCGCATGTAATTTCAATCCCTCTGACTGCAGGAAAAATACCTTTATTTTGTTTCGAAAATGCTAAAAAAACAGCAATAGCATCATTCACTGTTTTCTCCAATTTGATGATGTATCATGTCACTTTTTTCAGATGCAGAAAAGATTGAAAACAGCTCAGCCCTTACAGAAGCCATGGCTATTGAAAAAGCCAGATTCAGAAAAGGACGTATTCTCTTTGCGGCTATGCTTCTCCTCATAGCGGGAGCATGTTTTGCCGGCTGTTATTATTATGAAAAATACAGACTTGATAATGCCGTAGCCGTACATAAGGAGAATATTATCGGCAGCTTTGATAAAAAGCTCTCCGCCATAAAAAAGGAGCTCACTTTAGATGACAGTGGCAACTACCCGTATGTAGAGCCTTCAAAACCGCACGAATTCAACGTAAAGCATCTTGCCGATATGAATGAGCGACAGTATGAATACGTATATGACAACGGAACCGGCAGTAGCAGTGGAAAAACCGGCAACCGCATTGAAAATCAGCCATCATCAGCAGACAGCAGCATTGATGAAGATGTTGCCAGAATAAATCAGGCTCTGCACGGAGGCTCTACCGGTAACGAAAGTGACGCATTTTCTAGAAATACCACGCCGGCAACAGAAAAAAGGAAAGTGGTAAAAAAGGATCTTAAGGAAATCTTTAACGAAGCGGTAACAGACACCAACAGCGGTGATTTAAGATTTAATCTGAATGAACCCAAACAGAACCATGGTGCCGGCGAAGCTATGGATATCAGTTCACTGCCAGAGGATATCAGAAGCAGAATTCCCCCTTTTATCTACTCCTCACACAATTACTCCACAGATGCCGCCAAACGTAGCATTACCCTTAACGGGAACGTAATAAAAGAAGGTGGCAGATTTAAAAATCTGGATATTTTAAAAATAGCCGACAGATACGTCATCATGCGTATCGGGGGGCAGAGTTTCAGTGTCACCGCCATGGAGGATAACCGGAAATAATTCCGGATCACTTCTCCGGAAACTACCGGAACAACTTTGGGAAAGGAAAAGAGTCATCCTGATATGAGAAAGAGGAAAATACAACGTATTTTCCTCTTAAAACAAACTTATTCAGGAAAAATGCAATACGTTTCCTGAATTTTCAATTAGTAGTAACGACGGTTGCGACGGCGTGGTCTTGGAAGATAAACCAGAATCACCCCGACAAGAGCCCCGGAAAGAGCAATGATACCGCCGCGGGTCCACCACTTCAACTGCTTATCAAGATCCTTGGTCTCCAGACGTCCCTTGAGTTCCTCATTAAGCTCAGTGGTTTCCTTCATCTGTTCTTCCATTTCTTCATGAGCCTTCTTTAAAGCATCATGTTCCTTGCGCAGAGCTTCAAGTTCAGTAGTAGCCTTTTTGAGGTCGCGTATGGTTTCAGAATCGATGTTATCAAGCTTGAATTTAAGCTCAGTGTTTTCCTGAGAAAGTCTTGTCACCTTATACAGATTACTTTCTTCAAACTGAATTTCTCTTTTCGGCACCCATACTACACTGCCTGTAGGAGTGCGGATTTCAGCATAATCATTTCTTTCTGAAAGGAATTCCACCCGTTCACCGATACGGATCTGACCGCTCAGCTTGTACTGCTTACCAGGACCTCTGGTTGCCCATACCTTGGCATCATCAGAAATATAAGCAGTCTTTTTACCGCCTGAGGTTCTGACCGGTTGAGTGGTCTGAGAATTATCTTCAGTCTTTACAGATTTCTGAACAGCTGCACTTTCAGATGCTCCTGCTGCATCAACAGTACTATTCTGCGTGGTCGGAGTATTCTGAACTGTTTCTTCGGTATTCTGATCCTTCGGGATATTAATGTTCTCAATTTTACCAGAACCTACTTCAGTTAATTCAATGGCAGCTGCTGTTGAAGACAAGGCAACCAGAGAAGCTATGGCACTGCTGACAATAAGTTCTTTATATGTACGCATGGAATATTCCTTATATATCTGGATATCTTTATTAAATAATAAAAAATTTGGTATATTTTACCCTAAATATAGAAAAAAACCAAAGATATGATTATTAATTCACATGTAAAGAAAACTGCAATGTCTTCATTACTATAATCTTTATTAAACACAGAATCATTGAAAATTCTGGTTATAGAATCCGATTAAATTCTCATTCATCCTATTCCGAAATACAATTCTTTCTGTCTTAAAAAAATACCGGTACTTATTCAGGTACCGGGGATTTTGTGAATAACCGGAATTAGCCTCAGCCATTATGCATTCACATAGTATTAAAACTTTGTTTTTAAGTACCGGCTACTTTCAGTCAGCCGGTATTTTTACGACGGGCTAAAATCATGAACTATTCATGGCTACATAGATTCACTGTTGCCTAACAGAGCGTCTTCAATATCTTTATCTGAAAGAGTATCAGGTGATGCAGAATCCTTACCGTTTTCTACATTTTCAGAATTTTTGTGTTTATTATTACCAACTTTCCGGAGCTGTTTATTCTCATCATCGGCCGTAGAATGATTGGCCTCTGCACCCAGTTTTAAGGAAGACTTATCATCAGTATTCAGAGCATCATCAATTTCCGGAACAGACATGTGATTATTTTTTAAAATTTCATTATCTCTGTTATCTGCATCAACATACCCGGTATCAGCAAATCCAGAAACTGACAGTTCCTCATCCTGACTTTTCTCTCTATCCTGAGCACTCTCCTCTTCTCGATGATAATCCGCCTCAGCTATGTACTCCTCGTAAAGAGGATGACTGGTTTCAGCGTAAGGAAGAAGAGCCCACAATGTATCAATTCCAGCCATACCGTCAGGAGACAGACCATTATTCTCCTGGAAGTTCTTCACTCGGTTCTGCATGGTTTTATCATAACCGTTGAAAACATAGGTATCAGTATTCTCATAGCGGTTCAACATATCAAAAAGAGCAGTCTGCACCGCTGGATTACTGTACCGGTTAACCTTATCCTCGCCGTTAGGCAGAGGCCATATCAGCCTGTAACTTCCCTCCATGGCACCATTTAAAAAATCTCTGGTGACAATCCATTCACGATTATTAATAAGAAGCCGGGCGTATCTGTCATTAAGCTTCAGAAGCACGGCATAAAATGGTCTTAATTTATCATCAAGAAGAGACAGTACTACCGGAACATTGTACTTTTCCAGTTCATTAAGGTTACCGTTACCGGCAAAACAGCGGTATCCTTTTCCTGAAAGATAGTCACAATCTCTGGAAATCTCTCCAGTGGCATTAGCAAAGCCCCACTCCCTGAGAAGTTTTTTCCATGTCTCCTCTTCAAAGGTACTATTGAGTATATCTGTACGGTAGCGGGTCTGCTCACGACGGGCAGTTTCTATAGCTCCGCGATCTGCATTAATCTTCTGAATGGATTTTCTGAAAACGGCAATATCCGGATCATTTTTCAGAACTTCTATAAGAGCTGATTTCATCTCAGCATCATTTTTATGAAAAACCATATAGCCTGCGGTCAAACCGGTAACCGCAGCCAGTACTGTTCCGGTTATAAGTTTTGCACACGATCCCATAAACCTGCCGGAAAGCAGATATTCCTGCATACTGCTGACAAAGCTTCTAGTTCCCATTACCTCATGCACAGCCTGAACCATGTGACGGCGTTCCACAAAATGCGAATGGTCAACATAGGCAGCGAGAAGCGCCCGGTCACAGCAGACATTAATGATACGGGGAATACCTCCTGATACCCGGTAAAGCTCCTTAATAGCTCCGTGGTTGAATATAACCTGCAGACACCCTGCAGACTGCATACGGAATCTCACATAGGAATCAACTTCATAAATGGACAAAGGCAGCAGATGAAATCTCGCCGTAATTCGTTGGGCCACCTGTCGCATATGAGGCTGGCGGAACTTCTGCTGCAATTCAGGCTGTCCTACCAGAATAACCTGCAGAAGCTTGGTGTTATCTGTTTCTATATTGGTGAGAAGTCTAACCTGCTCAATGGAATCGTCACTTAAATGCTGAGCTTCATCAATCATCAACAGAGCCCGGCGCCCTTTTTTATAGCCCTCGGTCAGAAAATCACTGATTTTCTGGAGCAGAACTCTTTTAGATGAGCCTTCTTCAAAATCAATATGAAACTCATGGCAGATGGTTTCAAGAAGTTCAATAAGAGAGAGAGCCGGATTAAAAATAACAGCTAGATCGATGCTGTCATCAATCTCCTGCATCATAGTGCGCAGTATTACGGTTTTACCGGTTCCAACCTCACCTGTAAAAACAATAAAACCTCCGCTTTCATTAGTTCCATGCTTGAGCATGGAAAGAGCTTCCCGATGATGCTTACTCAGGTAGAAAAACTTCGGATTAGGAGATATGCTGAAAGGAGCCTCACTTAAACCAAAAAAGTTCTTATACATAGAAAAAAACCAGAACTAAAAAAAACAACCATTGCCAAAAACGGTTACATAATATCACCTAATAGATTTTTTAACAAAAACTTAGCATTTTAACTTTAAAGCTATTTATCTCCACCACCATTTATAATGCCTTTTTCTGAAAAATGAGGGGATAGGCCAAACATTAAAAAATTTCACAGGATGGATGAAAACAGTCTGTTGTCACAGGAAAATACTTAAACATAGATATATGCTATCATTACGTATCCGCCAAAGATATGCACAAAGTGTATAGCAAAGCGGTAATAAAACAAACTTAAGAGTCCGAAAAAATTATGAGCAAACACTGATATTATAAAATAAAAAAGCTTAGGGCTGTTTATATGTGACAGTGGTAATCAATACAGCATAATAGAGGAGAAACGGTCATGAAGGTTTATCTGGTTGGCGGAGCAGTAAGAGACAGATTACTTGGTTTAAAACCTGGAGACAGGGATTTCTGCGTCACCGGGGCGACTCCAGAGGAAATGACAGAACTAGGATATCAGTGTGTGGGGAGGGATTTTCCGGTATTTCTGCACCCGAAGACACATGAGGAGTACGCTCTCGCAAGAACAGAAAGAAAAAAAGGCCACGGCTATACCGGCTTTATCTGCGACTTTTCTCCCGATATTCCCATTGAAGAAGACCTGATAAGGAGAGACCTAACAATCAATGCCATTGCTCAGGATGAAAACGGAGGCTATGTTGATCCATGCCATGGGATGCTCGATATTGAAAAACGAATTCTCCGGCATGTAAGCGACGCCTTTACAGAAGATCCCCTGAGAGTCCTCAGAGTAGCAAGATTTCTGGCTTCTTTATATCATTTAGGATTCAAAGTTGCCCCTGAAACCACAGATCTCTGCCGCAGGATTGTGGATGACGGGGAACTTGCATATCTCACTGCTGAAAGAATCTGGCTCGAAACTGAAAAAGCCCTTAAGACTAGAAATCCGGAAAAGTATTTTGAATATCTTGCTGAAACCGGCGCTCTCAAAGTAATCATGCCGGAGCTTGATGAATTACGATATCTTAACGAGGATCCTGCTTATCATCCTGAAGGCACCTGCTTTGCCCACACCATGCTCACTCTCAGAAAAATTACCGCCCTTACCCGTGACCCTGTCACCAGATTTGCCATGGTGCTTCATGACCTAGGAAAAATCGTAGAGTTCAGAAGTGACACACCTTCAGAACACCGACATCGTCATGAAGGAGAACCGTTGGTAAAAAAACTCTGCGAAAGAATAAAAGCCCCTAAGGCATATATAAAACTCGCCTTAATTATCAGCAGATACCATTTCTATAACAGCATGCTGAACAGGGATCCTCAAGAAATAAATGAACTATTTTTAAATTCCGGCTCCTATAAAAACCCGCTTATGACTGCCGTCATCGGTCAGTGCATCAGAGCTGATTATTTCGGACGTGCCGGGGAGATTAAAACTCCGTTTATGGGAGATTACTTCCTTAACTTTATTCTGATGAGGGCTGCTACCATAAAGAATCAGGAAGTTCTTAATGACGGCTTCAAGGGAGCGGCAATCACAACAGAACTCAACCGCCGGCGTTTAGAGAAAATAATCTCAGCCCAGAAGGAATTAAAAAATCTTTATCCTGAGGAATAATCCATAACTCAGAACTATCTTACTTAGATGCGGGATATTTTATGAATTGATTTATGGAATAATTAAGACATAAACTAATTAAAAAAAACAATGCTTCTGATAAAAATCTTATAGTTAAATATATAATAAAACCAGCTTGTAATATATATATATTAAAAATATAGCATATTATAATATAATACAATAAAAGAATAATATACTAACAATATAGAGATAGAATAATTTAATAACCGAATAAAACAAAAGATATAAGACAGTTAAAAAGTTAAAAATAAGCTACCTGTTAAGGTAGCTTATTCTTTTAAATTTATCCTATGCTGCCGGAGCTACTACCAGAAGTACATAGAAAAGTACCAGTCCCAGTATCACTCGATAAATAACGTATGGAACAAGTCCCAGGCGATTAAGCAAATCAAGGAAGAGCTTAATAACTATAAAGGCAACAACAAAGGAAATAACCAGACCGATGGTGAGATTGATTATATTAAATGATTCATTGGAGGAAATTGTCTGCAAAACCCCTGATAAATCAACTGCCTTTCCAGCCTCGTGCATACTGTTAACAGCATCCTTAATCACATGATATACCATCAGAAGAGCTGAGAGGATAATAATCGGAATTGAAATAAGAAAGCTGAATTCAGCTGCCGCTTTCGGATTAAGCTTAAGAAAATATCCGGCTGTGAGGGTAATACCGGATCTTGATGTTCCGGGAATTAAAGCCAGTGACTGTGCACATCCTACCAGCAGTGCTTTGGTTATATTTAAATGCTCTCCTTTTTCTGAGGTAACAACCGCAGTCTCACTGCTGCTGTTCTGCTGCAGTGCTTCCGGCTTCCAGTACTTCCGGTTGTATATCTGCGCTCCCCATAATACCAGACCGAAAACAATCGAGGTTGTAGCAATAACCAAAGGACTTCTTAAATAGTTTTCAATAAGACCTTTACAGAGAATACCGCAGATACCAGTAGGAATGGTTGCTGCGATGATATAAATAAACATATTTACATTTTCGGTTCTCGGCCCTTTTTTTACCACCCAGGCAATACTCTCCTTGAGCATCATCAGCAGCATCTTTCTAAAATAAATGATTACCGCCCCGAGAGTACCGATATGTACGGTTATGTCAAAATAAATTCCCTGATCCGGCCAGTCTTCAATAAGAGCTGAAGGGAGAATTAAATGTGCAGAGCTTGATATCGGTAAAAATTCTGTAAAACCCTGAATAAGAGCTAATACAATAGCCTGTAAAACTGTCACTTTAAAAAAATCCTAAAAACACAAAAGAAAAAAACATCCTGATTATCGCGATGTTCCTACACATAAAAATCCATACCTGACTGAACAGTCATCTGAATCAGAGGTACTGTAGTTATGTTAAGCATTATTTACGACCTATAACATTAAGATTCGTTTCTGCGATTAATTTCAGACCGGAGGTATTCATACCGGAGGCGATCTCTGTAATACTTTTACCGGTATCAGGAATTACAAGACCAGCATCCACTTCTAAAAGCGGAATGGTTGCAAAAGGATACTTGTATATATCCTCCCGGGGAACATCCGGTTCTTCAGATACCGTATCTCCGTATAGCAGAATATCTATATCTAGACATCTGATAGAAATTCTGTTTCCTGAAGCATCATACCAGTCGGTTCTTCCCATATCCCTCTCAATCTTTTTAGTAAGACTTATGAGCTCGGCAAGAGTTAGATCCGTTTCACCGATAACCACAGCGTTATAGAATTCCGGGCCTTTCGCATGTAAAGGAACGGTTTCATAAACAGATGAATACACCGGATTATGCAGTACTTCGTTGAGCTTAAGCACTGCATGGGTTAATGATACCTGCCGGTGCATATTTGAACCTAAAGCCAGAGCAATCCTAGTCATTTGCAAACATCCTGGTCATTCTTATACCTACGCTGTCCACATTATTCAGTATATCCGGCTTTAACACCTCAATGGTAACGCCTATAAGACCATCGGCAAATCTTTCTTTAAGAGCGTTTATAAGATGATTTCCTAAAAATTCAACCATTTCGGCCTGACATTTTTTTGATTCGGCCACCAGTAAATCGGCTGCCTCAGCATAATTTACCGTGTGGGCAATGCTGTCACTCTGACTCACTTGATTAAAATCAGTATAAAGTTCTGCATTTATTATCACCCGCTGCTCACTGATTCTTTCCTCAGGCAGCATTCCGATGATACATGTGAACTGCAGACCATTAATCATTACAGTATCATGATAATTAATGTCGGCAGATGATCCCACTCTATACATTTTCTGTACTACTCCAGTTTATATTTATTCTTATATTTTTCCAGTACCTGCTCTTTTTACTCCGGCAGAAACACCTTTACAACCTGCTTATAACATACGACCAATGTTGCACACACTCAGATCAGTACTTTATCCTATATTCTATGTTCAAGCATGTATATTTACTTTTTTAATCCACTATCAATGCATCCGCTGTTTACAGTTAACTGTTTTGTTTTCAAAAAAAACTACAATTCCTTTAAAGAGATATTTAGTTAGAGAGAATAGCTGTCCTTAAGAGTATCAAGAGGCCATCTCGGAGTAACCTTGATTTCAAGTCCGCTTCTCACACCCTGCTTAAATCTGAACATACCTGCGTAGGCAATCATGGCACCGTTATCCGTACAGAAGGATATACGCGGGTAATAAACCTCCCCCTTAAGGTTATGCATCATTTTCTCCATTTCAGCACGCAGTGTTCTGTTGGCACTGACACCGCCGGCAATTACCAGTCTCCTGTAGCCAGTCTGCTTCAATGCCTTACGCACCTTGATGCCGAGTATATCCACTACGGCATCTTCAAAGGCTCTGGCAACATCCGCCCTGTCCTGTTCGGAACCGTTGTGTTCGGCTATGGTATTGGCGGCAAAGGTCTTGAGGCCGGAGAAGGAAAAATCAAGATTCGGGCTGTTATACATAGGTCTAGGGAATACAAAACGATCCTTTACCCCCTTCTTTGCCAGTTCTGAAAGCAACGGACCGCCAGGATAGGCAATACCTAAGAGTTTTGCGGTTTTATCAAAGGCTTCACCGGCCGCATCATCAACAGACTGGCCTATAATGGAATATTTTCCGGGGGCAGCCACATCAATAATCATGGTATGACCACCGGAAACCAGAAGTGCCAGAAAAGGAAACTCAGGCTTGTTATCCTCAAGCATCGGAGCCAGAAGATGCCCTTCCATATGATTAACAGGGACTGCCGGTTTATTCCAGGCATAGGCGAGAGTTCTCGCCACGGTGGCTCCAACCATCAGCGCCCCGATTAACCCGGGACCTGCCGTATAGGCTACTGCGTCGATATCGTCCTTGGTACATTTTGCTTCATCAAGAGCGGCTTTAACGAGCTTTATGGCCATTCTAATATGGTCACGGCTCGCAAGCTCAGGTACCACACCGCCATACTCAGCATGCAACTTAATCTGACTGTACAACTGATTGCAGAGAAGCCCTTTTTCATCATCATAGATAGCAACGCCGGTTTCATCGCAAGAGCTTTCAATACCCAAAACCTTCATTTTAAACTCCGATAAAAACAAAAAAATCTTACCGGACAATTATACTAGATTAACGACTCTTGGGCGACATTCATCTTATTATAACCGGTCTGTTTATTACAACAGATAAAGAAGTCTGCAGAATTGAAGGAACCTAAAATCAGGTAAATGTTCATTAACGCACGGAAGTACGCTTTCTTTCAAAAAACTTAAAGATGAACCAGACTGTGGCCCCGGTTACTATTGAATTGATTCCTGGACTGCCATAACCCACCAGATTGCCCATCAGCATCCCGGCGATTGTTCCGGCTACAGCGGATAAATGCCACTTTTTATTATCTCCGCCATCACGATATTTTTCAGGATACACAAAATAATCAAGAATCATGATTATCCCTACAGCCGGAAGAGTAGCACTGAGAACAGTCAGCCAGCCCACAAAATGCTCATAAATCCAGAAAGCACATATGGTTCCAACGGTACCTCCCGCCAGTACCATCAACTTCTTTCTGATGGAAAAGATATTGGAAAGTCCTAGTCCTGCTGTATACAATGCGTTATCATTGGTAGTCCAGATGTTAGCTCCCAGCACTACAAAAGCAGACAGAACCAGTCCCTGACTCATCATACTGTAAAATATATCATTCTTTCCTGTAACCGCACTACCAACAGCCCCGAATATCAGCATCAGTGAATTACCAATAAGAAAGGCAGTCACCGTACCTACAACCGCATTTATTTTGGTATTGGCAAATCTCGCAAAATTGGGTGTACTGCATCCTCCGGAAATAAAACTCCCTATTACCAGACCTACTAAAGCATTCAAATCATACTCACCGGTATTTTTACCGAAAATATCCTGTATGCTACCGAATCCCGACATGGCAAGATAAACTGACCAGCCACCGAGAATAATAATCAGTGGCACAGCGATAAAACTGATTACCTCCAGTCCTTTAAAACCGACATACGCTGAGGATGTCATACATATGCCGGCAATGATAATAACTACGTATGGAGAACAGTTAAGATAATCTGCTACGGGCAGAGCAAACATTGCAGAACATACGCCGAACCAGCCTACCTGAGTGACAGAAATAAAAAAAGAAGGAATTTTTGAGCCCTGAGAACCGAATGATCTTCTTGTAAGCTGGTCAAACGACATGCCTGTTCTGCACCCGATGTAAGCAAGTGCTCCGGTAAAAAGCGCCAGAAAAAGTCCCCCAAGAAGCAGAGCATAAATAAAATTTGCGAAATCGGCAGATACACCTATCCGTGCACCGACATTCATACCGGCAGAGTTAAAGGTAAAACCAAGCATTACCACAAGGAATGACAGTACTCCCTTTCTGGCGGTCACAGGTACCGGTTCAAAGGAATAGTCAGCATCTGTAACCTTATTACCGGTACTGTCAATTACCTTTGCATCTGTTATATCTGTATCATGTATATCCTTTCCCATAACGCACCTGCCTGTTTTTTTAATAACCTGATAGCAGGTTATTAGGTTGGTTGTTACAGATATCCTCTAAAACATCTTCTGAAATATCTTATGTGATATCCTCTTCTTCTGGATTAATTTAAACCAATACTCCTAGAATAAGAATAATCCATATTGTTCTACAAAGATGTGAGCTTTTCTGCGTCAGTGGAAAAATGATAAAAACAATCTTAATTTAAGTCTCTCTTTTCTAAATAAAGAATAGTATTCCTGTCATATACTTGAAATGTATCATTAGTAAGTTTTCGGTGAATCAACACAATCATCTACCATAATACGAGAACCAAAGACCATTACATAAAAGATTGATATTTAACGGAAATATCAACCTTAAATAAAGAATTAAAATAAAGAAAACAGACCTGAGATAAAAAATATCAAAGCAAAGTAATTGCTATATTATTTTTAACGAAGGTTCTAAACCTAAAAGTTTTGAGCCTGTCTGTTTGACCACGTAAAATCAAGGCCTGGAGAGGTATCAAAACTTAGGGTCAAAAGTCATTGGTAAAATTTGGTAAAAATGGTGAAAAAATGAACTACGGATATGCAAGGGTAAGTACTCAGTGTCAGGCAAGAGACGGAAATTCTCTTGAAGCTCAAAAAACAGCCTTAGAAATTTATTCCGATGCTTTTACCGGAACAAAAACAGACAGACCGGAATTAAATAAGCTGCTTGAAAAAATTGCTCCCGGTGATACCCTGATTTTTACCAAGCTGGATCGTGTTGCCAGAAATCTCACCCAGGGAATCGAATTAATAGAGAAACTTGCCGAAAGGCAGATTAAGGTTCATGTACTCAATATTGGAATCATTGACGAGTCCCCTGCCGGAAAATTAATCCGTAATGTAATGCTGGCGTTT
>OMYE01000060.1 GCA_900315145.1 uncultured Pseudomonadota bacterium
CCGAGCTCGATGCGGTGACCGCGAACCTTAACCTGATGGTCTTTTCTGCCGAGGAATTCAAGACAGCCGTCAGGGAGGTAGCGGCCGTGGTCACCGGTGTGATACCAGCGGATGCCGTTTTCGGTAAAGAAGCGTTCAGCGGTTATTTCCGGAGCACCGGCATAGCCTAAGGCTACACCGCTGCCGCCAATAAGGAGTTCACCCGGTACAAAGTCAGGGCAGTCTCTGCCGAGAGAGTCCACTACACGGTAGCACTGGTTGTGCAGCGGGAAGCCGTAAGGGATGGACTTAAGCTTCGGATTAAGCGGCAGGGTGACCTCAAAGAGGTTTGACCAGATACTGCCTTCGGTGGCACCGCCCATGGCCATGAATTTAGGCAGGGTACCGCCGCAGGAGGTGGCAAGTCTTTCAGGTAGATCAAGACCAATCCAGTCGCCTGAGAGCATTACCGCCTTAAGAGGGAGAGCACGCTCATCGTACTGTGAAGCGGTAAGAAGCATGTCGAGGAGAACCGGTACGGAGTTCCAGACGGTAACATGATGTCTGTGTACCAGTTCAAGCCAGAGAGAGGCGTCACGACGCTCCTCCTCATCGATGACCACGAGACTGCCGCCGGCACCCAGGATACCGAAGACGTCGAATACTGAGAGGTCGAAGTCCATGGCGGAGACGGCAAAGGCACAGTCATTATGAGTGATGCCGGCTCTTGATGTGATGTCCATAATGGTGTTCATGGCACCGCGGTGACTTATCTCCACGCCCTTAGGTTCACCGGTGGAGCCTGAGGTAAAGATAATGTAGGCGGCGGAATCCGGACTAACCTCTACCGGACTCTTGAGAGGAGTGCACCCTGAGGCGTCAAGAGGGTTAAGGAAACGGACCTTCTGAACATTAGCGTCATCAGAATTAAAAGGTTCGGTGGTAAGAACGGTTCTTATGCCGGCGCGGTTGATAATCTTCTCCTTACGGGATACCGGCTGGGTAACGGCTACCGGAACATAGACGGCACCTGCTGCGAGGACCGCAAGAACGGAGATAATCTGGAGCGGACCGCGAGGCACGGAGACGGCAACCCGGTCATGAGCCTTAACCCCGGAATCCATGAGCATGCCGGCAATCTTCATGACTGATGAGCAGGCTTCACCGTAAGTGATTTCACTGTCGCCGTAGTACATGGCGTTCAGGATGGTTTACGCCCTCATGGAAAATTCTTTCGGCGATAGTGAGTTCCGGTAAAGGAGCCGCGGTATTATTGACCTTTTCTCTTACTGCCTGCTGATCCTCAGGAATACCGGTGAGATAATGTCCGGTGAAACCTGACTCACTTACGGCAAGACTTTCTAAAAGTCCGGTATATGCTGTAAATACGGTATCCACCAGTCCTTCCGGAAACATTGATTCCACAGCATCAAAGCATACCATGAGTCCGTCAGGCATCTCATAAATCTGATGGTCAAGACAGACCTGCGGGGTCTGGGATATCATATAGTCGAGATTTCCGAGACTTCCGGCAACCTCGCTGTCTATAAGATTTGTTCCTAAGTTGCAGGCGAAGACAACCGGAGCGGTGAGGCCGGTATTCTTTTCATTTTTGGAGAGCATGCGCAGTACCTTTACGGCAGAGCACATGGTATGGGCGCTGTCCGCATGAAACTGTCTTTGGATTTTTTCAGCCTGTTCCTTAAAGCTTAAGTCTTCTGAAAAGTCACATTCTAAAAGCAGCAGGTTGGTAAAGTCGGCAACAGCATGTTCAATATCCCCGCCGGCGGAGTTTCTGTTGAAAAGAGGAACGTTGATGATGAATTTTTTACTGGAGCTCCGGCGGGAAAGGGTAAGGCCGTAGGCTGTGGCGAGAGTCATGGCCGGGGTGAGTCCCAGGGAGCGGGATTTTTCCTTAAGAATCTGCCAGATTTCCGTTGGAATGGTCTTTTTATGTCTGGTAAAGTGCGGAGTTACGCCGGTACTTCCGGTGTATGGAAGCTCAGGCCCGGCCGGCAGGGTGGCGGTACGGCTTTCCCAGTATGCCGTGTCAGCAGCGATTATGGCGGCATTTTCCTCCTGCTCGCGGTTCAGGTATCCGGCAAAGCTCCAGTTCTGTGGAGCCTTGATGTCTTTCCCGGCATAGAGAGAGGCGAGATCCTGGAGCAGAATGTTAAGACTCTGGACATCCGCTACCAGAAGATCAACATCAAAAAAGATTCTGGAGGTGCTGTCAGGGTACTGCAGAAGTTCCAGTCCGATAACCTGTCCTTTTTCTATTTCCAGTTTGCGGTGTGAGTTTTTCTCTCTGATACGGGAGGCCACAGCGCCGGCTTCTTCCATGGAGGCAGATCTGCAGTCATGAACAATCAGCGGTTCATTGTGATTCTCCACGGTGTTGCGCTGTTTTCCTTCCTCGGTGAAGATGGTGCGCAGCATGGAATGAGAGGCTATTAATTTTCTGAAGGCCTGATCCAGACGGGGGGAGTCGATGTTTCTTCCGCATATTTCCAGATAGGCATGACAGCCGACTCCGCCGAGCTCCTGATTATCCTCGCGGCCTATCCAGTAGGCATACTGGACATCGGTTAGGTCATAGTCAAAGCCGGTAACACCGGCAGTAACAGAAGAGTCCTGAGTTTTATCTGCCTGTTCCTGTTTTTTATCATTTACTTTAACAGCTGATGCGAGTTGAGAGATCTTGTGAGACCATGCTTCGAGAGTCGGTTCGCTCACCAGGTCGGCAAAGGTTATTTTGATGCGGGCTTTTCTTAATCTGCCGACTAAACGCATGATCTGAATTGAATCGATGCCGCATTCTATAAGATTGCTGGTATCAGATGGAATGACGGATTTCGGTGAAAGGGATTTAATCAGAGAGCGGATTCCCTGAATACCGGTATCTAAACTTATATTTTCAGACATTTTTAGATCTCTATACGAAAGATAATTACTAAATCAGCTTTACTGTCGCCTACAGACAGCTATGTGTACCACCATGTCCTATATTTCTTTTTATATTGATAAATCATGGTGTTTGATGTATTTTATTTATGTGTTAGTTATTGCTAACATTGTTAGCGATTGCTAACTAAAATAGCAATATTTTGATTTTTGTCAAGATTTTAATTACCGGGCATTTTTATCCGGGATTAAATGACCTGATTTTTTAGAACAGGGAGGACTTGGAAAACGTCAGGATAAAAAAAAGTGGATATGAATCCTGAATATTTCTTTTAAAAGCCTTGAGAAATAATGAAATTCAGTAGTGCCTGCGCACCCTGAAAAAAAGGATTCCCATTTTTGCAGACGGTATTTACTGATGACGGGACAGTCTCATTTAAACGGAGGAAGGTACGTCTAAGTGAAAATAAATATTACCTGAAAGATTATTATTACACGGAAGATTTTCGGCTGTTCCCGGGGAGATGCTTTACGGGAATGTGCGGGGTTTGATTTTTTTAGAAGAAGCGGAGGTTGAATTTATGAGTAGTTTAAAAAAATTTGAGAGTGCCGATCTCATTAATGTCGGTATGTTTACAGCTGTTATTGTGATAATTATGCTGATTATTATTCCGATTGGTTTTATCCCCGTTCTTATGCCTCTCTACTGCGTTCTCATACCTCTTTTCACTGGACTCCCTTTTATGCTTTTTCTTACCAGGGTCAGAAAATTCGGACTGATCCTGCTAATGAGTATTGTATTGTCTCTTGTGTTGCTGCTAACCGGCATGGGCTGGTACAGCTTTCCGGTAACAGTCGTCTCTGGTCTGACTGCGGAAGTGCTGGTGAGAGCCGGCGGTTACCGCAGCATTAAACTTAATATAGCCGCCTGCGGTATTTTTTCATTATGGTGTTTCGGCAGTTTTATTCCGCTTTTCTTTTTCGCCGACGATTTCTGGGCTCAGAATGCGGAGTACGGAGAGGAGTACATTGCTGAGGCTAAGGGAATTTTTCATATGTGGCTGGCTCCGGTTCTCGTATTAAGCTGTATTGTATGCGGGAGTATCGGGGCGGTTGCCGGAAGCTCTGTTATTAAGAAGCATTTTGTCAGATCCGGAGTTATCTGATTATTCATTTCTGTAGTGTTTCATTCTTTGTGTTCTGTTAAGTTGTTTATATTCAGCCGGCATCAGCCGGCTTTTCTGATAAGGTTTTGATAATGTTGTCTTTTGAAGGCGGCCGGAGCTTTTTAGATCCCCGGACGAAACTGGTTCTTTTGATAACCCTGCCGACGTTTCTTCTTGGCGGAGCGGGCGGGGAGTACCTCAGAGTGTATGCGGTGATACTGGCTCTTTTTCCATTCTTTCTTCTGTTTATTTCTAAAAATCATCTTCCTGCCGTCACCGGTCTGCTGCTCTACGCGGCAGTGCACTGCTCCGGTTATTATATTTCCGGATATAAACTCGGTGCGGCGAGATATTTCTACCTTTTTATTTACGATATATTCTGTTATCTTCTCCCTTGCGGCATACTGGCTGCGTTCATCATGCGAACCACTACGGTAAGTGAATTTATTGCCGGAATGAGCCGGCTGCATATTCCTCAGTTTATTATTATTCCCTTATCTGTCATGTTCAGATTTCTTCCTGCTGTAAGAGAGGATATGGCTGATATTGACAGGGCTCTCCGGATGCGGGGGATTAATGTAAAGAGCGTAGGATTATTAAGGCTTTTAGAATGCAAAATGGTGCCGGTTCTTATGAGTACCATGCGTACAGGTAACGAACTTACGGCTTCAGCAATGACTAAAGGCATGGGGCTCGGCAGGGAAAGAACCTGCATCTATCCTTTGGGATTCAGTCCGGCTGATGTGGCGGTGCTTCTTTTCTGCCTTTCTGCTTATATTGTTCTTATCCTGAGCTGGTTTGATATCCGGTTCTGGTAATCTCTTTATACTCGGGATGTTTGGTTATGATAGAACTTCAGAATGTATCTTTTACCTATGTTAATGCCGATGAAAATACGGAGGCTGACGTCTATGGTGTCGTAAACGGAGGGATGAATACCGGAGAGAGCACCGCCGGCAGGGAACAGAGTGAGGGGGACGGTAGTAAAGACTGCAGCCATGCTGCGGATGCAGTGCTGAGAAATGTCAGTCTGCACGTAGAAAAAGGAGAACTTGTCATCCTCACCGGCACATCCGGATGCGGGAAAACCACAGTGCTCAGGATTATTAACGGCCTTATTCCCCGGTATCATCACGGCAGGATTGAGGGATGTGCCTTTATTAACGGTAAGGATATCTCTTCTAAGGAGATTTACGAACTCTCCGGTACTGTAGGCACGGTCTTCCAGAATCCCCGCAGTCAGTTTTTTAATGTCGATACCACCAGTGAAATGGCTTTTACCTGTGAAAATCTGGGTATGCCGGTGGAGGAGATAAAAAAACGTCTGTACGCAACAGTCGGCAGATTTAAAATGGAGCATCTTGTTGACCGTAATATTTTTAAACTTTCCGGCGGGGAGAAACAGAAGGTTGCCTGTGCCTCGGTTGACGTTACCGACCCGGAGGTGATTCTTCTAGATGAGCCTTCGGCGAATCTTGACTATGAGGCGACTCTTCAGCTTCGTAAAATAATTGAGGAATGGAAGTTATGCGGTAAAACAATTATTGCCGTTGAGCATCGTCTGGGGTATCTGTGGCAGCTCGCCGACCGGCTGGTGGTACTGGAAAACGGCGGAATAAAAAGCATTACCGGAAAGGAGTCTTTCGGGGATTACACCCCGGAGAGGCTCGCCTCTGCCGGTCTTAGAACATGCCTGATGGAGTCTCCTTTTGCCGTAGATCTTCCGGAGCTTTATGGAGGATTAAAAATAGCCCTTAACAGAATAACTGCTGTCGTTGGAAGAAACGGAGCAGGTAAAACAACTTTCCTTAACTGTCTCTGCGGGCTTAATAAAAAATGCCCGGGTACTGTGGAGATAGCCGGCAGGAGACTGAGCGCCGGGGAGAGATCTGAACGCTTTTTCATGGTGATGCAGGATGTTAATCACCAGCTTTTTGCGGAAAGCGTGCTGAATGAACTGGAACTCTGTTTTGCCGCTTCGAATACAGCTGAAGAGGATAAGAAAAGAATTATCACCGGTGTACTTAAGCAGCTTGATTTATACAGCCTTCGTCATGCTCATCCGATGTCTCTTTCCGGAGGTCAGAAGCAGCGGGTGGCGATTGCCTGTGCTTTATGCTCCGGCAAGGATTTTCTGCTGTTTGATGAACCGACAAGCGGTCTGGATTACTTTCATATGAAGGAGGTGGCCGGTCTTTTTCAGAGCCTTAAGGAGCTTGGTAAAACCATTATTGTGGTTACTCATGACAGTGAGTTAATCCGTTGCTGCTGTGACCGCAAAATAGTGATCGGGGAGGATAAATAAAAAAATTCAGATTACTGTTCCTGATTGCTGTTTTTGACTGCCGTTGCTGATTGTTTATACAGCTTCACTGATTCTCCGGAGCCTCCGGCAGCACGGAACTCCGGAAAAAGATAAAAATGAGCTCAGGCCCGGTATCGGAGCCTATGCCAGCCCCACATCAAGAGACATCATAAGAGAAAAGCCCAGAGCAAAGGTGAGAACCCCCCAGTTGGAGTGACTGCCCTGGGACATTTCCGGAATAAGATCTTCAACCACTACGTAAATCATGGCCCCGGCGGCAAAGCTTAAAAGGTACGGCATATAAGGCAGCAGGAGGCCTGAGAATATGAGCAGCAGAAGAGCTCCCAATGGTTCAACCACACCGGAGAGAACTCCGTATAAAAAGGAGACAAACCGGCTTTTACCCATGGCATGAATCGGCATGGAGACGATGGCTCCCTCTGGAATATTCTGAATGGCGATACCGATGGCCAGGGACAGTCCGGCAACGGATCCAGCCGCCAGAGAACCGGCATCCGCATATACCACACCTACAGCCATACCTTCCGGAAGATTGTGCAGGGTTACGGCAAAGGCGATGAGCAGGGATTTGGAAATCTTAACTCTGATGCCTTCATTCTGCTGTGATTTCTGGTGAAAGTGCGGTACCACATAGTCCATGGCGAGCAGAAAGAGAATTCCCAGCCAGAAGCCGGCGACAGCCGGCAGAAAAGCCAGTCTGCCCATATCCGCCGACTGCTCAATAGCTGGATTTATAAGACTCCATACAGAGGCGGCGGTCATGACGCCTCCGGCAAACCCCATCAGCATTCTTTCCGTTTTATCAGAAAGTGATTCTTTGGAAAACAGGACGAAGGCCGCTCCGAAAGAGGTGCCCAGAAAAGGTATCAGAATTCCCAGAATGACGTAAAATGACATGCAGTTCCTGTTCCTGAAAAAAGTGTTGGTTGAAATAAGTATAAACATACCGGCTAAAAAGGAGACCGGCAACCGGTATTTCATTATAGCGGTATTTGTTATCCCGATCCACCGTCTGCCGGATACTTTAAGGTTTTTGGCAGGTGGAGAATACGGAGCGGAAAATCCGGTGTCTGACTGCTGACATTCTATCCATATTTCATGAAGAACACCGGAAAAATAAGGAATTATGCATAAGACAGTCCGGTAAAAAGCGTGCTCCCGGCAGAATACTTAAGCCTCTTAAATCGGCAAGATGAAATTTATTTTCATTTAAAACATGCCCGGGATTCTTTTTTTACTGTTATTATATGCCGTCCCTCAGAAATTCCGTACTCATCATTTGTTTTAATTAAGTCTGCTGCCGTCATTCCTCCGTTGTGAGAGTGACAGTCATGTATATCCGGAATAATTCAGAATATCCTGATAGCTTATTATTTTCTTTAAATTTCCGGAAGCTGCCGTCTCCTCACCTGATTCACATTTCGCTTTTAAGTCCGTTTTTAACCATCAGATTTAAGGAGTTGATTTATGAATCCGGTGAAACTCTGGTCTCCTGAAGAGCAGAAATTCTATAATGAAAAAGTCTGGCATCAGACAACCATCGGCGATGAGTTCGCCATGTGGTGTGAACGTTTTTCTGAAAATACCGCTCTTATAAGCGGAGAGGTGAAGGTAAGCTACCGCACCCTTGCGGCAGAAGTTGCCGGAATGGCTTCATTTCTTCAGGAGCGGAATATCCGCAGAGGGGACTGCGTGCTTCTGCAGCTTACTAATTCCATCGGTTTTGTAAAGGTGCTTTTTGCTTTAATCCGCATCGGTGCTGTGCCGGTACTCCTTCTGCCGGCTCAGAGAGCCATGGATGTGGTTACTTTATGCGGTAAATCAGAGGCTACCCACTATATTTCAACAGACAGGTTTAATAATACCGATTACACCGAAATTATCAGTCTTCTGAAAAAGGATTATCCGGATACCGGAATTATCACTCTGAGTTCAGAAAAGGATTCTGATCTTGTTTTATCCGGCTATCACGGAAAACAGGAATTTATCTACGAAAGCGGCAGTAATCTTGATGTTGCCGTTCTGCTTCTTTCCGGCGGTACCACCGGAACACCGAAGCTTATTCCGCGCACTCATGCAGGCTACTCTTACAATTTCCGGACAATGGCCGGTATTACCGGAATGAATGAAAAGAGTGTCTACCTTAATATTCTTCCTACCGCCCATAATTTTTCTCTGTCCTGTCCGGGAATAATGGGTGTTTTAAGTGCCGGAGGTACAGTAGTTATTGCTAAATCAGGGAGCTTTGACGAAGGCTTTGAACTCATCGCAAAACATAAGGTTACCATAACAGCGATGGTTCCGACTCTTGCAAAACTCTGGGCCGAGGCTGTTGAATGGGATGAACCGGATCTTTCAAGTCTCAAGGTTCTTCAGGTAGGTGGAGCAAGACTGGAATACGATGATGCTGTTAATATGCGGAAAGCCTTCGGCTGTAAGCTGCAGCAGGTGTTCGGCACTGCCGAGGGGCTTATCTGCTGCACGAGACTCGAGGATTCAGATGAAACCGTGGCTCGAACCCAGGGAAGACCGATATCACCATATGATGTGTGCAGGATTGTCGATGATGACGGAAATGATTTACCGGAGGGTGCCGTCGGTGAACTTATCGTAAGAGGTCCGTACACCATCAATGAATATTACATGGGCGGTGATAAGAATCTCTCAGGCTTCACCCCGGACGGCTTCTACCGGATGGGGGATCTTGTCAGACTTACTGCTGACGGCAACTATCAGGTTATGGGACGCGTGAAGGAGCAGATCAACCGTGCCGGTGAAAAAATATCTCCTGTGGAGATTGAAAACATGCTTGTTAAGCATGCTGCCATTGAATCATGTGTCGCCGTACCGGTTAAGGATGAGATTCTCGGTGAAAGAATCTGTGTATTTGCCATAGGTGAACCTGTAGAGCTTGGAGATGTAAGAGATTTTCTGCTTAAGAGCGGTCTGGCTCTCTTTAAACTCCCGGATCAGCTGGTGTTTATTCCGGCCTGGCCTCTTACCGCAGTGGGTAAGATTGATAAAAAACGTCTTTCCGCAATGGGGGAGAATTCAGACTGAGAGACATGCATTTCTGGAAAAACGGCAGTTTCTCAGCAGGCTTTCCTCAAGGGATTTCTTTAAGGAACAGGCATGTGGTCAGCCTGCAGAAATGCTGTTAATGAGAAAAATTGTTAGTTATTGCTAACTTTAGTTAACAATGGCTAACAATTATGATATTGTGTAGCACTGAAATGTGGATCACGTTTTTGAGACACCGGTGATTCCGGCATAAGCCGGAAAACGGGAATTTTGAGGGAACATCCTGACCATCCGGTTTTTGAAAATACTGATTATTTTATGTGGTTTGTCAAGATTCAGCCGGCGTTTATGCTGTCAACCGGTCTTGCACCTATTATTTACAGGAAAAATGACATGCAATTAAAAAGATTTCTTCTGGCTGTACTTCTTTCCGGTACAGTCCTGTCTTCTGACATCTACGGCAGTGTTGACAGCGGTACCTCTGCCGTCACCGGCAGAGATGTTGCTGTTATGGTAAACAATGCCGACAGCAGCAGGGATATGCACCGTAATGTGGTAATGGTTATTGAACGCGGCGGTCAGAAGCTGGTCCGTAAAATGGAAATGTGGGCGATGCATGGTGACGGCGAACGCCGCTCATTAATCAGATTCAATTCTCCTGCGGATATCCAGGATTCCCAGTTCTTGTCATGGACACATGATGACATTACCAGAGGTGATGATTTATGGGTGTTCTTTCCTTCTGAAAATATGGTAAGACGTATCAACGGCGGCGGTAAAAAGAGCAGTTTCATGCGCAGCAGTTTTGCTCTTGAGGATATTGAGTACCGCAGCGTTGATGCTGATGAGCACAAGTTTTTAAGAAATGATTCCCTTAACGGTCGTGATGTCTGGGTTATTGAATCGGCTGCAGTGAAGGAAAAAGCCTCGGAAACCGGGTACTCTAAACGCATTGTTTATGTAGATAAGGAATATAAACTTCCGGTAAAAATAGAGTACTACGATCTTCACGGCGAGCTTTGCAAGGTGATGCTTGCAGGTGATTTTCAGAAAGTTGCCGGTATCTGGTCAGCCGGTAAAATGATTATGCAGGAGGAGGGGAAAAAGTCCCGTACTCTGATGCAGTACACCGATGTCGTATACAACAGCGGCATTGATACGGCTATTTTTGAACACAACAATTTAAAAAGATAGAATTCCGGACGGCATCTCCTGAATGCCCGGAGGGTATGCCGTTATAAATTTATTTCCGGCAGATATCCTGATGTCTGAGGATTCTCCCTAAACCGGAATGTTTTCTATAGGCTGTGTCTTCGCAGTGGATCAGCAGCCGTAGTATGCACCTTTACGGACAGGTGAGGCCGAAGGAGTTGTCAGTCAGTTCCTTCGTCAGGATGCTTTTAAATCTATGCAAAAAAAATCTTTATTCTTTTTTTTACTGTTATCCGTTTCCTGCATAGCTGCGGACGGAGAAGAAGATCCTTTTCTTTTTGATTTAACGGAGGAAAGCTCCGGAGAATCTGCCCCCGGGGAAAGCTTTATGAATACCCGGTTTTCCAACACGGTGGAGGGGCGTCTCAGAAAATTTACAAGACAGAGCGACTTTCTGTCATCACGTCTCCGGCTGGATTCGTCTTTTCTGGCAGATAACCGTTATTTTTCTTTTTATGTAAACGGATTATTTGATTACGACGAGGCTGTAAGACCCTACGACCGGGTGCTGAGAGCCTCACTTTATGAACTCTATACCCGAATCAACGGTTCGGAGCTAGGGCTTTCCGGGACCAAGGTAAGTCTCGGTAAAATGAGGGTTTCGTGGGGAGTTAATGACGGAAGAAGTACGGTGGATGTTTTAAATGCCACCTATATGAAGGATCCCATGGCCAACGGAAGAACGGTATCCAGGTGGCCTTCATGGATGTTCCGTCTTGAACAGTCTACAGATGCCGGTAATTTTGAAGGGGTAATTCTGCCCTTCGGTAAGGATAGAAAGTCGGCGAGACACGGAAGCCCCTGGGAACTCTCAAGTACAGGCTATATCAGGGATCTGGCTGATAAAGGCATGGTAAAGCTTGAGGAGCACCATAATCCCAAAAAAGTTGAATGGGGGATCCGCTATATAAAATACATGTCGGGATTTGATTTCGGGGCAGCCGGTTATTTCGGATTCAGTGATCTGCCGGCGCTTAAAAGAACTGGCAATGCCATGTTCCTGATGGAACCGGTAAAAAGTCAGGTTTTCAATATAAACAGCGCCATGACTCTCGGTAACAGTACCTTAAGAGCCGAGGCTGCATACAGCCGAGACGTGCCGGTTTATGATGATGCCGGTAATCTCTATTATACCGGTATGCAGCAGTTTATCGCCGGATGGGACCGGAATTTTGATTATGACATATACGGCAACGTGCAGTTCTTTTTTGATCATTACAACAGTTATACCAATGATTACGGTATGACTTTCTCCCTGAGTCAGAAATACCTGAATGATGCTCTCAGTGTCGGGGTGAATGCTCTTTACGGATACCGGAATGAGCATTCCGTAGAAGCTTTTGCCGAGTATATAGTAAGTGACAGCCTAACCCTGAATCTCAGAGGATATATGATCGGCGGCGGTCCGGATGCGGGATTTTATAAAACATATGACAGGAATGATTATGTAGAGGTCGGTTTTAAGTACTATCTCTAGCCGGAGATTTGACCTCTGGCGGCAGCCTGACGATAAAGGAACAGGAATTAAAGAATAACGATAACAGAATAAGAGTTTACTGAGAGATATATGAAAAAGGTTTTATTTTTAGGAGCTTCCGGCAGGGTCGGTGAAACAGCCTCCCGTTTTTTACTTGAGCATTATGCTGAGGCAGAGCTTACTCTGGTAACCAGAAGTTCAGTTCCGGATATGCAGAGATTCGGCGACAGTGTTTCCAGAGTGAGACATATAAATGCCGATATTTTTGCTGCGGGGATTCTTAGTGAACTGGTGAAAGGACAGGATCTGGTAGTGTCCTGCGTCGGTCCGTCCTGCAGGGTAGGCACGGCGGTTATTGATGCCTGCATCAGTGAAAAGGTTCCTCTTCTGGATGTCTCCGGGTATGATCCGGCCCTTAAATATCTTGACTCTTTAGGTAGAACCGGAGATATCCCTTCACCTGTGGTGGTGAATTCCGGTCTGCTTCCGGGGTTAAGCGGTTCCTATCCTCTTTATATGATCTCAAAATACCGCAAGGATTCCGAAGTTACCAATGTAGAGGTGTTTTATGCCGGCCGGGATACCTGGAGTTTTAATTCAGCCATGGATATTGTGGTGAGTCTCGGCGGTTTCGGTGATAATAAAGGGTTCTGCCGCATAGAGGACGGCAGAGTAAAAAAGATCGGTTTTTTAAAATCTCTGGTGAAGGTTAAATTTCCGGAAATGCCGGAAACTCTCTCCGGTTTAAGCATGTATTCAGAAGAAATGATGCGTCTTATTAATGCGGAAAACATTAAAAATGCTACAGTTTCCGGTGCCAATATCGGCAAAAAGGCCGGACTTTCCCTGATGTGGTCCATGCTGCTTAAGCGCTACAGATCGGAAAAGGGCATTTTAAAAGGGGCGGCGTCTCTGGTAAAAGCCGCAAAAAAGGATGCCTTAACCGCCGATCCGTTTTTCGGAATCTACTGCCGGCTTACCATGAGTGACGGAAAAACCGCCACCGGATACCTTACAGCCGGCGACACCTATGCTTTAACCGGAATGGTGATGGGGATAAATGCCCTTTATATGCTTTCACACGGGGTAAAGCCTGGCGGGTATTCCATGCATGAGGCAATCCCGTGTAATTACATCATAGATTATTTCCTTAACAATCAGGCGGTACGTATCAGAGAGTCCGTAAACTCTGATTAAGAATTATTTAAAGAGATAACGTTAAGGAAAAGCTGAAAGGACGGAATGAACCATCATTAGAAAATAAATTTCTGACCGGTATTCTTAATTGAATAATAATCAGAAACAAATAACCGGCACAGACAAACAGAATAAATAAACAGAACAGATAAACAGTAAAAAATAACCGGAGTTTTATAAATAATAATCCGCACCGGTGTGACAGAGATAAAAACAACATGTAAAAAAACGGGAAACTGCCGGACGCAGGCGGAACGGTCCCTGGCTACGGACCGGTTGCGTTGCCCCGGTAAATTTTTTTTGCCGGCAGTCATGCGTTCCTTTTTCCCGGCACAGAGCAGAGAGAAATACTTAATGCATTCATTAGAAAAAGAACCTGTAAAAATACTGGTGCTTGGCGGAACCGGGGAAACCGGCAGGACTATCATCAGATATCTCAAATCAGTAGAAAATAATATCAGCATCACTATAGGCGGCAGAAAGGCCCCGGCAGAAGGAGACATCCCTTTTGAGAGTATAGAACTTAACGATAAGGAAAGGGTGACTGCCATCGTCAGTAATTACGATCTGGTGATGGCTGCCTGCGGTCCGATGGAGAAACTGCAGCCGGTAATTGCCGAAATCTGTATTGCAGCAGGAGTTGATCTTATCGACATAAGTGATTCTGCTCCGGCAATGCAGAGGGTTCTGGCCATGCATGAAACGTCTGTGGCACACAAAGTAAGGATATACTCAGGTATGGGGTTTGCCCCCGGAATTACCTCTCTCATGCTTCGGGAGCTTGCGGAAAAGAAGGCATCCGGAAACGGCGTGTACCGTACCAGAATCTGTATGGGGACGGCATACGGCGGCGGCAGAACCAGTCCGTACGCTATGCTGGATAATCTGAAGAATGAAATTCCCGTCTTTCGTGACGGCAGGGTGCAGTTGGTAAAAAATCCCTGGCGTGATGCCCGGGCCGACTTTCAGTTTCTCGGGAAAAGGAAAAAATTAACTGCGGTTTCCTACGCTACTCCGGAAATATATGCTCTTGCAGATCCCCGGTATCCGCAGGCGGAAGCACCTGTGAGCTCTTATGATATCAGATGCACCATGGAGGGATTTCCGTTGGGTTTTGCCCGTTTTGTCGCGTTAATTAATAAAAACGGGAGATTCAATGATGCCTTGGCCTCCATGTTCTACAAAAGCGGTAGAAAAATGAAGGGAAGCCTGAAGGCGGATCCCGATAATCAGGTAGTGGTGTATCCTGATGACAGTCCTGAAAAGGGGATCGTTCTTTTCGGGGATGTCTCTTCATATGATTTGACGGCGGCTATGGCGGTGTCAGTCGCTGAATGTCTGATTTCCGGCCGGCTTTCCGAGAGCTATGGTGTATATACAGTGGAGCTTTTAAACCGGGACAGCTGTGATGCGGTGACTGAGGTATTAAAAAAACGCAGTTTTTACTGGAAAAGCATGAAGGAGGCAGTCAACCGGGGTTTTGATGTGTGGGGCTGGCTGGAAAGAGATTCTTCAGATGTGGATAAGCTGCGCCACTATGGTGAGAACTGGTATACCGTAAAAATTCATCCCCGTATGAAGGACGTTCAATCAGATGTCCTTTTCGGTTCACGGGTGTGGAAGGTGATAAAAGAGCATTTTTCTAAAGCAGGGCTTGCGCTGTTTACCTTGAAAATGATGTTAAGATGGCGATCCTTCCGCCGGATATTAAAGGATGTAAGTGCCATGGGGAAGCAGCATAATGCACTGGTGAGAGATATTTCCATGTTTGCCTCCGGATATTCTCTTGTAAGGGATCTTAAAGGCAGAGATGAGGCCTTCGAGCTTTATAAGGAAATGTTTCTTACTGCCGGCAGCACTGAAATGTGCTGGTTTATGCCGAGACCTGAAACCTTCGGTTCACTGGAATATCCGGAAAAAGCGGTTGTCGACTACTTTAAAGCCATGCTGCAAAGAAACATGGACATGGGTTTTTTAGAGTACGAATGTCATACCCGCAGTGATATGGATAACCTCACAGTCGAGTTTCATGTAAGCGGATGCATCTATGCCGGACTTTTTAACCGGCTTAATGCCCCCGAACTTGCAGATCTTATCCGACTTGAGGAAAAGCAGGAGATTGAAAGACTTATATCCTGCTGCTGTATGACCTGTGACTACCGGCTTACGGGTAATGGCTGTGCAGATATTGTTTTTACTATTCCTGCTGAAACATAAGATACAGGATAAGAGTTCAGTAAGATAAAAGTTTATTCTGATAATCGTTAGAAAAAACTGACTGCCTGATGTCGGTATGTGACCCTGCGGTTTATGTCGTCAGGCAGTTTTCAGTCATCATTAAGGTAATAATGCCGCCTGTAACCGGTAATCCTGTGGTTTCGATGACTTCAGATTTATGACGGTACATGTCTGAATTCTAAAATCAGTTTACTGAACAGTGCTTCAGATGTATCATAATCAGCAGTGTTCTTTCCGGAATTATAGTTTTTCTGCGTATTGATTATTACATGGAAAAAAACACTGTAAATTCTTATTTTTCAATAGATATTGAACTGTACCCTTTGTCAACTAAAGTCAAAAGGTTATTTCAGACCATTTACGATAAAATATATTTACAGAACCCAATATTACCCGACTATATTGTTATTGATTCTGTTGATCATATCAAGAACATCCTTGGTTGCATTAATTACTTGTATATCAATATCTGGATGATTATGTTTAAAAACTCTAAATATTTCATCTGTAAAAGCCTGACCAATCATGTCAATTCCCTCAAAGTCTAATTCTACGACCTTGAACATGTTAAATCTAGCCAGTAGTCTCTTGGCCTGAGATCTAGAAACAATCCCTTCATCCTGATATCTAAGCAACCGTACAGGTACTTTTGTTTTGTAAAATCCTCCTTCAATAGAACTAAATTTATCGTACACTTTCTTGCAGTTATTTGAGGTGTTATTCTTCACTCTCATGATGACTGTTGTTCCTTGATGAGACATATCTAAATCTTCTAATAATTCCAAAGGTTCTTGTAAATTTCGTGTGTATTTTAAATTGTTAGATGCAATTAAAAAATAATCACAAGCCATGCTTGCAAAATAAACCCCTTCTCCTGAATGATTTTGTGGATCAGATGTAAATTTACCTTTGGATAATTCTATTAAAGATAGATGTTCATCTGCCAAATTTAAATCTTCTTTTATTTTTTTAAATATACCGATACCATCATCAATCACTACAATAGTTGTATATAATGCATCAACAGATAAATTAACGATTATTTTATTGGCTTTTGCATGTTCTATTGCATTATTAAATATTTCAGTAAAGCTATTAGTTAAAATGTCCTTACATCCATCACCTTGAGTATTTAGTAGTGGCCAAAAGTCTTTTACCCATACTGTAGATTCGTTTAAATATGGTTGGTTAATGTTATATTCAAATGAATGAAAAGTTGGTGTCGGTAAACGGTAGACAACACTTCGTCCAGAATTAGGTTCTTTATCTATTGCGTTTTGTTCAAACATATTCTGTAGATGTTTTCTAACAGTGTTTTGTGTGATACCAAATTTTTTTTCTACTTTGGGTGAAATTTCATTGAATTTCAGTTCTGTTTTATTTTCAAACAATGAAATAATAAAATTTCTAATTTTTTCACCTTTTTGTGTTATTTTAGAAGTCATTTTAATCACCTTTACTGCAATAAATCTATACTTATTTTAAATCAAAAGTGCAATTTAACTCAATGTTTCTTGTACAAAGAGAGTAATTTACATAAAATTTTGGAGGTTTTGGGATGCGGAAGAAAAACAGTATGAGGACTTGGTAAATACAAACATCAGAGACGATAATGTAAATCTGGATGAAGAGGAACATCATGCTGATATGAGTGATTCTACGGTTAATCAGGAACTCATGGCGGCACAGCTGAACTACTCTCTTATTGAAATCGGAAAGTTATCCGATATAGAGATTGCTGAAGCAATAATCGATAATCGTATAAGTGTGCCAAATTCCGTCTATGCGGCACTGAAAGAAGGTTATAATAGCGAGAGTTTGTCGGATGTTGCTAAGAAAATTGTAAAGCAGATAAGGTCAGATAATATGAATGTTAAGATTTCTGCCGTACCGCTGACAGTTGAGAACATTTCAGGTGAGAAATCTATTCTCAATATTAATCGTTCGTCTTCTACAGATCCTAATTCATGTTCTGATAATGAC
>OMYE01000179.1 GCA_900315145.1 uncultured Pseudomonadota bacterium
TTTGCCGAAACGTCTCGGTCTGGTAATAAGCATGACTTTAGAAGTATTTTTTTCAAAGACAGTACTTATAAATGGAGTTTTGTCCACGTAATAACTGTTACTTTCAATTAACTCATGAAATATTTCAGTACCGATAGCGATAGGTTTAAACATTTTACTTTTCCTTCAAAAACATTCAGGTGTGCCTTGCCTATATTTATCATTTCTGACAGTTTACCACATCTACATACTATTTAGAGTGATATCCGGTGAAAGTTTAATACAAGCAGAAGCGCCGATAATTATTGAGCGTTATCATGAATAGATTAATGGTTTAATCTTCGCAAAATTAGCGTAGATTAATGCTACAATATATGCAGTAAGTGCGGAGATAGATATTATGTATATTTACGAACATCAGGAATGGCCGGAATTCCGCTGGGATGAACACCGGTTGTCAGGAATACTGTTTGAGGTTACATTCCTTTTAGGTACTGTTATCGGAAAAATGAATGCCGTAGAATCCATTTTCAAAAAAGAGGTTCTTCTTACTGACATGACTGATGAAATAGTTAAATCAAGTGCTATCGAAGGAGAACTCCTGAACTTTGAGGAAGTAAGATCATCAGTAGCCAGGAAATTCGACATGCCGGAATCAGTTCAAACAGCAAGCAGTCATTATATTGAAGGTATAGTGGAAATGATGACTGATGCCAGATGCAATTTTAAAGAGAAACTGACTTTTGAACGTCTGTGCAGCTGGCAGGCCTCTCTTTTTCCGACAGGATACAGCGGAATGAACAGAATCCGTACCGGAGAGATACGTGACGACGCCCAGGGACCTATGCAGGTTGTCTCTTCGAAATTCGGGAATAACTATGTATACTACGAGGCGCCGCCTGCAGAAAAGCTTCCCTATGCAGGTTGTCTCTTCGAAATTCGGGAATAACTATGTATACTACGAGGCGCCGCCTGCAGAAAAGCTTCCCGAGTACATCAATGATTTTTTAGAATGGCTGGATACAGACAATAACGTTAATCCTCTGATAAAAGCAGCCATAGCTCATCTCTGGTTCATAACTCTGCATCCTTTTGATGACGGTAACGGCAGAATTGCCCGAGCCATAACGGAATTAATGCTCTCACGGGCCGATAAATCCTTATACCGGTTCTACAGTATGTCCGGCCAGATTCTTAAGGCTAGAAATGATTATTACATATGTCCGGCCAGATTCTTAAGGCTAGAAATGATTATTACAGAATTCTTGAACAGACGCAGAAAGGATCTCTTGAGGTAACCATGTGGATTCAGTGGTTTCTGGAAACACTGCTTAACTCTCTCAAGGAATCCTCCGGACTCGTTGATAAAATTGTTACCAAGGCCATGACATGGCAGAAGCTTAATAAAATCGCCCTCGATAATAATCAGAAAAAAATCATCACCATGATGCTGGACGGTTTTGAGGGAAATCTTACCTCCAGCAAATGGGCCAAAATCTGCAAATGCTCGCAGGATACGGCTATTCGCTCAATTAACTATCTTGTTGAAAACAAAGTACTGGAGCAGAAAGGAGCCGGAAGAAGCACCCACTATATTCTGGCCTGTATGGAAAAATTGGAAATAATCATTAAACTTATTTAGAAATATCAATAATCTTTAGAAAGAAATATTCATCATCGTTGAATCCATATGCCTTTCTTCTCATCGTTTGGATCTTATTGTTGAAGCCTTCAACCATTCCTGGAGATATATTATATCCTGCATGAGAAATTATTCCTTGCATGTGTTTCTCCGGGAAGTCTGCATCCCTGCAGAAATGCACGTTTTCTGTCTCTCTGCATAGGGTTATAGCTTTGGTTACCCAAATCATGAGGGCGCCTGAAGTTCTGTATTCAGCCAAAGAACAGGTCTTACAGAGCAGCTTCCAAAATCGACGTAATGACCATCGCCGAGAATGGTTCCGTCTCCGTCAATACGACCGGCATAAAATTCATAACGGCCCCGGGAACGGAGCCACCAGCTGCAATATCCGTAGCAATTCAAAGCTGCACCGTTACTTATGGCATAACCGGAAGCTCTGCACTGTCTTTCAAACCTGTCTTTAAAAATAGTTTTTACCTCATCAACAGAAAGCAGGAAAATTTTGTCATCAGTATTCTCACCGGCATTATTAGGGAGATTCGTTGTTAAAATTCTGATCTGTTCATCCGGCTCAAAGCAGGCCCTAAAAAAATCATCATTCAGCCATCTGCGAAGAGAACATTCCTTCCAGGTTACACCGGTATAACTTTCATGATATTTTCTGCAGTCTACCGCCTTCTCTGATATCAGCTGAGCTCTGCCGTCACAGACTGCTGTCACCAGCCATTTCAGCGGCTCTTTGCTAACATTATTCTGATCATAATATTTTCCGAATTCAACAACTGATCCGGCAGTACATTGCTTTAAAAACACTTCGCAAAATCCTCTTTATGCGTTCTACCGACCTTCATTCTGATCTCCGAAAAACAAAAGTCTCTGTTTAGGAAAAGTGCTGCTTCTGTAAAGTAACACAAAATGTCATGAACATTAAATATATATATAATCTGCCATGTTATTCAAGAGTTATCAGTGAATTTTATGGCTCTGTTCATTTTCTATAATTGATTTGGCAATAGCCGTGCCAGACTCATTGCGTACCTGGAGCCATAAGCGTGTTATCCATAATAATTTATCCTCACTAATCTGAACAGGAACATATGATTAGCGGATAATATACAGATTTTGCGGAGATAAAGGTATTTAATCTCTGCAAAACATGCGTAGATTAAACACTGTTTTCTCCGCAGACAGCTAAGGCATACGCTTTTTCTGATATTGACATTTTTTCGCCTGTCAACTCAGTATCCGCGAAAAATAGAACCCAAAAAACTGCGGACACCTTCACCAAGCTTCTCTTTAAGGTTATCCCTGATTTCCCGTGCCTTGTCCGTACTCATTATCAGCCGGAATAATTCATTTCTGTCTATGTCCAAAGGCTCTCCGGAATCCAGTATTCTTCTGACTAAATCCAGTCTTTCAACCGTATCATCGGAATTTCTTAATCTCTGCAGAAGATCCTCTATTTCAGGACTCGGACTGGATCCGAACAGGCTGCGAAGTAAAGTTTCCAGCCGGTTTTCATCGGTATCATCAAAGGAATTTCGGTAACTGTCGCGCCGGGTTTCATCATCGAAGTCCTGATAACCGTCACTACTGTCTTTTTTCGATGATTTTCCATTTTGTTTTTTCCTGCTTTTGGACTGACGGCGTTTACCATTACTGTCTTCACTACCGTCAAAAGACCTCTTCCCGGCATCAGTCTCTTCATTCATTACAACCATACTGCCACAGGCTGACTTATCGTCTGCAGAACGTTTTCTTTCCTGTATCTTGCGCAAATCCTGCAGCAATGTTTCAGCAGTCTCTCTCACGGTTATATTCAGGCTTCCGGTATAACGCATAATATCATCACGGTGTTGCTGAAGCCATTCATAATAGCGTTCTCCGGAGAGTTGACCGGCCTCATCAGCCAGGATTTTAAATTCAGCGGGATTCTTACAGACTCTGTCACCTATTTTCACCGGAATATCCGGATTTATAAAGGAACTCAGAGCCACAACTCTGTTTTCAATACCGTATTCCGGAGTATCTGTCGCCTTCAGAAGCCTTTCAAGAACAAAGAGTTCCTGTGTTTTGCCGGATGTTTTATACCATAAACGAATAAGTTCAAGAGCATTCCTGTATACAGCATCAAGATCACTTATCTGCGAGAAAAGAGCCTGCGTCAGCAAATCAGAAATCGCCCGCATGTCATCCGTCCTCTCTGAATTCCAGTAAAAACACGGATTACCGGTAATGCAGCCTAATTCAATCAGCATTTTTGCATAGGCGAGATCTGAAACTCCGGACTCTTCACAGTCCATTACCAGACTTGCTGCACTCTGCATATTCTGATTTTGGAGAAATTTGGATAAAAGTCCCCTTCCGACATGTTTTTTTCCTTCATTCATGCCGGTACCGAATGCCTCTACAAGCTCGCTGAGATTTTTAAGATTAACCATCTCTCCCTGACTGTTTCTAAAATCATACATTCTGGTAAATCCGAGAGGACCGGCATCGGAATATCCGGAGACATCATCAGGCCTCAGATTCGACTCACCGGGCACCGGAAGTATTTCGCCGTCAAGCCATTTTTCTATTTCCACGCAGGTCCAGCGACGGTTGGGATTATTTTTTTCGCTGCGGTTGGATAAATCCTTATAGGTAAGACCTTTTATCAGATTAACCAGTTCTTCAGGAAAATCATCCGTGAACGGAATTTTCTGGATGGAGGCGCAGGCTACAAGATCCGTATTACCTGAAGAACCGGTAAACGGAGCATGTCCTTTAAATAATTCGTATAGAGTAATGCCGAATGAATAAAAGTCTGATTCCTCAACCCAGAT
>OMYE01000197.1 GCA_900315145.1 uncultured Pseudomonadota bacterium
AAATCCAGATGCTTCAGGTCATCCGACAGCAACATTCCATGGCGGTGATATCAAGGGGCTGACTAAAAATCTTGATTACATCAAGTCTCTGGGTATGAATGCTATTTGGCTTACTGCTGCATATGAACAGTCTCACGGCTGGACCGGCGGTGGCAAGAATGGTAATTTCCAGCACTATGCATATCACGGTTACTATGCCTTAGACTTTACCTCCTTGGATGCTAACATGGGTACTGTTGATGAATTCAGAGAATTTGTAACAGAAGCTCATAAGCGTGGTATCCGTGTAGTTATGGACGTGGTAATGAATCACTCCGGTTACGCCACACTGAAGGATATGTGTGACTTCGGCTTTGGTGTTCGTTCAGATGGCAAGAACGCCTGTGAAGAATGGACTCCAGGTAGTGGTGAGTCTTACCATAATAAGCCAATCAGTGAAGCTGCTGACAGCAGGTGGGACAGCTGGTGGGGTGCAAACTGGTTAAGATTCGGTGCATACGGCGGTTGCGGTTCAGACGATTTAACCACCTGTTCATCATACCTGCCAGATTTCAAGAACGAACCAAACGGTTCTTCCGTAAATCTGCCAACTTTCCTGGTTAACAAGTGGCAAACTGCAGATGCTGCCCACGACATTCCTGCTGCTAAGGCTTATCGTGAAGGCAATATGTCTGTAGCTGATTTTGAAGCTCACTGGTTAGCATCATGGGTTGAAGAATTCGGTATTGACGGTTTCCGTTGTGATACTGCAAAGCACGTTGAAAAGGCAACATGGGGTAAACTCAAGAAGTACTCTAATGAAGCTTTGGCCAAGTGGAGAGCAAATCACGCAAACGGTGATGATCCAGCCGCATCATGGACTGACGATTTCTGGATGACCGGCGAACACTGGAACTTCGGTACTGATCCTTCTGACGGCTCAGGTTATGGCAGTACAGGCGGATTTAACTCCATGATTAACTTCAGCTTAGGATGTTCAACACCAGATGCAAGTACCTGGTCATCATATGCCGGCAAGTTTAATAACGGAACCAGTGCTCCAGCTCTGAACGCTCTGTCATACGTATCATCACATGATACCCAGCTTTGCCGTCCGGATGACATGAAGGCTCTTGGTACAGGTCTTGTACTCTTACCAGGCGGTGTTCAGGTTTACTACGGTGACGAAACTGCCCGTCCAAATGATAACGGCGGTTCAGGCAACGATGCAGAACATGGTACCCGTTCTGATATGAACTTCCCTTCAGACATCAGTAACCAGGCTGAATGGGCTGCCAACGTTGATTCAATCAGCACCAGTTTCTCATCAAATGAAACTCTTGCTCACTGGCAGAAGGTTGGTCAGTTCAGATTCCGTAACCCAGCTGTAGGTGCCGGTAAGCAGACTGAAACTGGCGATGGTTCACTCTGTCGTAAGTATGACAACTCATCTGAAAACATCAGCAATGCTGTTGTAATTCATGTTGGTTCAGCGACAGTGGAGCTACAGGTACTGTCAGTGGCGGTTCTGTATCTCTCTCTGGAACCGGCAGCTTAATTCTTCTTGAAGTTAAGCGCTAATTCAATAATAATTAGCTAATACCTTTTTAAAGGACTCACGAAAGTGGGTCCTTTTTTTGTTGTATTATTTGAAAAAAAAACATATATTTGAACGTGTCATAATCTGACATCGGATAATTTAAAATCCTTCTCATATTCAGACTCAACCAGATACGGGAATAATTATGGCTGCTGATTTCATTGACTTTTACAGAAAACTGATTTCCATTAATTCCATCAGCTCCGAGATACCGGAGCAGGATATTTCCAATGAAGAGGTGATAGATTTTCTGAATGATTATCTTACTGATAAGGGGTTTGTGACCAAAAAACTTCCTGTAAAGAATTCCAGAAACAAATATAACCTGATAGCGAAAATCGGGAGCGGAGCCGGTGGACTTGCTCTGTGCGGTCATACAGACACTGTTCCATGTGATGAGGGAAAATGGCTCAGTAATCCTTTTGAGCTGACAGAGAGAAATAACAGGCTCTATGGGTTGGGAGTTATTGATATGAAGGGATTTTTTGCATTTGTTTACAATGTAATAGAAAACATTGAATTATCAGCTCTTAAAAAACCTCTTTACGTTATTGCGACCGGTGATGAGGAAACAAATATGGGGGGCGCTATTTCTCTTCAGGAACAGTTCTCTGATAAACCTGATCTAATGATAATAGGTGAACCTACTTCCATGGTACCAGTTATTATGCATAAAGGGCATGTGGTGCAGGGGGTTAGAGTAAAAGGAAAAGGAGGACACAGTTCAAATCCTGATGCCGGCACCAATGCCATAAAGATAATGCATGAAGTAGTTGGCGGTCTTCTGAATCTTGAAAAAAAACTTAAAGAGAGATACCACGAAGAGCTGTTTCAGATTCCTTATCCGACAAGTAATATAGGAAAAATTTCGGGTGGCGATGCCCCAAACAGAATTTGTGAGAACTGTGAATTACTGTTTGACATCAGACCTATTCCGGGACATGGAGTTGAGGAAATGATGAAACTTACCCGTGAGGTACTTCAGCCTGTCCTGAACAAATACCCTCAGAATATTGAACTTTTTGTTCCATATGAACCTACTGAACCTTTTGGGGGAAAAATATCTGATGAGACGGTTAAATATCTGGAAGAGGTTACCGGAAAGAATGCTGTGGCTGTAAACTATGCTACTGAAGCAACTTACTACCAGAATATCAGCGAAACAGTTGTTCTGGGGCCCGGCAGTATAGACATGGCTCATCAGCCGAACGAATATCTCGATATGGATGAGATAGCTCCTGCTCAGGATATACTTCTCAGCATAGTTAAACGTTACTGTATGTAAAACAGTTTCGATTTTTCTATATTATTTTTCTCATGGCTGGAATACCTGGTACTTATTTTTTAAAGGTTTATTTTAAAAAGTGTAGACTTGGTAAAAATTTTAAGATTTTTTAAATATTTATGCACAAAAACTGCATAAATATGTAATAATATGCAAGCTGTATTGTTTCTGCTTAAAATTGCGACAGTACATGATTCGAGCAGGCGGTCTTTGTATGGTGCCTCTCTTTTACAATAAATTATTTTGTTACCATATAAGGTAAAAATTTTTTATACAGAATTAAGGAATATAACAGAATGCTTAATGTAGCTATCATTGGTGCCAGCGGTTATGCAGGTGCTGACTTATCTTTAATTGTTGCTAAACATCCAAATCTTCAGATTGGCGGTTTATATGTATCTGAAGGCAGTGCTGACGCCGGTAAGCTCTTAAGCAGTTTGTATCCTCGCCTCCACTCATATGTTGATTTACCGCTTCAGCCTTTGACCGCAGAAGCTTTAAACGATGTAAAGAAGTGTGACATAGTATGTCTGGCTACAGCCCACGTAGTAAGTATGAGACTTGCTCCTGAGCTTGTTGATGCCGGCTGTAAGGTGTTTGATCTGTCAGGTGCGTATCGCGTGAATGATCCGGCTTTTTATCCTGAATATTATGGTTTTGAACACGAAAATCTTAAGTATCTTGAACAGGCTGTATATGGTCTTGCTGAATGGAATGCTGAGGAAATTAAGAAGACCAACCTGATTGCAGTAGCAGGCTGCTATCCAACTGCTTCTCTTTCTGCATTAAAGCCTCTTGCAGTTAACAATCTGATCGCCGAAGGTAGCATGCCAATCATTAATGCTGTTTCAGGAGTTACCGGATCAGGCAGAAAGGCTTCATTAACCAACAGTTTCTGCGAAGTAAGTCTTAACGCATACGGTGTGTTCAAACACAGACATCGTCCTGAAATCAGTCATCATCTCGGACAGAAGGTTTTGTTCCAGCCTCATCTCGGCAATTTCAAGAGAGGTATTCTTGCAACCATCTATGTTCAGCTCAGAGATGGTGTTACCGATGAAATGATAGAAAAGGCATATAAGGAAAAGTATGCAGGACAGAATATTGTTCGTATCGTTGATCACTGGCCTGCAGTAAAGGATGTTGAATTTACTCCGTTCTGCGACATTCATTATCAGAGAGAAGGAAATACTCTGGTTGTATGCTCTGCAATAGACAATTTACAGAAAGGTGCCGCAGCTCATACAATGCAGTGTATTAATATTCGTTTTGGTTTTGAACCTACTGCAGGTTTATTATAATACGGTGGTTGGCTATGTTGGATAATGTATTAATCATTAAACTCGGTGGCGCTTTGATTGAAAACGATGAGGCGTTAACTGCATTATATGAAGGATTAACTTCATATTTGAAAGATCACAAGAGACCGATTGTCCTTGTTCACGGCGGCGGCTGTCTTGTTGATGATTTACTTAAGGGACTTGGCATGAAGTCAGAAAAGAAAAATGGCCTTCGTGTGACTCCTTTTGATCAGATCCCTTATATCACAGGTGCTTTGGCTGGTACTGCTAACAAGCTGATGCTTGCCAAGGCTAAGTCAATGGGTGTTGATGCCGTAGGTTTATGTTTAACCGACGGATCAATCACCAAAGTAACTCAGCTTAATGAGGAACTCGGTGCTGTAGGCAGTGCGACAATTGGTTCTCCAAAGCTTCTTGAAGTATTATTGGAAGCTGGTTATATGCCAACCATCAGTTCTATTGGTATAACTGACGATGGAAAGCTTATGAATGTTAACGCTGATCAGGCTGCAGTGGCTTTGGCAATCTCATTAAAAGCTGATTTGGCACTTTTGTCAGATGTTGATGGCATTTTGGACAAGAATGGTAATCTGATTACCACCATGACTGAAAAGCATGCCGCAGATTTAATTGCGGACGGTACCATAACCGGAGGCATGGAAGTTAAGGTTAAGGCAGCTCTTAAGGCTGCCAAGGCTTTAAATAAACCGTTAAGCGTGGCCAGCTGGCGTTATCCTGATAAGATTAACGCTTTGTTAAGTGGTGAAGCCATCGGTACAAGAGTGCTCCCAGAATAATATTTTAGGAGATAATATGCGTCATTTATTAACTGGTTTTGAGTTCAGCTCAGATGAATATCTTCAGGTTCTTGAGCTGGCTAAGGATATGAAGGATAATCCAGCGAAGTATTCAACTAATCTGGCCGGTAAGACAGTTGTGACTCTTTTTGAAAAGCCGTCATTACGTACAAGAGTGACTTTTGAAGCAGGTATGTACAGATTAGGTGGTCACAGCATCTATCTCGACCAGAAAAATGGTGAATTCGGTCATAGAGAATCCGTTAAGGATTACGCTTGCAATATGTCACGCTGGGTAAATGGTATTGTTGCCCGTGTATTTTTACACAGCACTCTGCAGGAACTGGTAAAATACGGTTCAGTTCCTGTTGTAAATGCTCTTTGTGAC
>OMYE01000057.1 GCA_900315145.1 uncultured Pseudomonadota bacterium
CGAAATACCTGTTTATTTCCTCTAAAGTCACACTGGCATTGTTTAATATTTGCACAGTCTCATAAAACCGACGACAGTTTCATAAAACTACACTCAAGGTAATGAATTTAGCATTAAGAAAAATTTGATAGGGGTAATTTTGTATTGATAAAAAAAATTCGCAGGGGAACGCTGAAAAAAATTTAAAAAAATCAGAACTTTAAGAAAAAAATAAATGGTAAAACAATTTGGTTAAAATCGGTCAAAGAAAAATATTAAAAGTGGTAGCGATCTAGGTTAACATCCAATAAAACTAAAATTGTTTTGCGATAGGGGAAGATTATGGCACGATTAGGATGTTATTGCGGATCTGATATGACAAACACAGAAGGACCATCGCCTCATCGGTTAAATGTGTTTTTAAAATCAGAGGTTGATGAGGTGTTATCATATAATCCTGATATCCCTTTATGGGATTTTTATACCGGATGGGATGAATTAGCTGAATGTTGGAATTCGTTTCAAAAACGTTCAGAACCAGTTGAATATTGGTATTGTACTGAATGCAGACGTATTTATGAAGTGCAGGCAGTTTCGTGCGGTGAAGTTTTGAGAGTTTTTAAACCTGATGCTAATTATACTGATGAGTATAATATAGATAATTTTGAGGAATTATTTATCCTTTGGGCTAAGGAGATGGATGATTTCCTTGATTTTGGGAGAGATTATCGGCTTAAGGATTATATAGCTCAGCTGACACAGAAGTACTTTATATCCCAAGATCAGAAAGTAATATACGGGTTGGATGTGGCAACAAATAAATTGATTTGTAAGTACATTTTAGAAGAACAGTAGAAAGAATTTCTTTGTCTGTTTATTGTAGTCGACAGCCAAAAACTGTCGGCTCTTATACGTGTGATCTGCTACTAGGAAAAAGTCAGAAATAAGCCCCTTTGTCTGAATCGTACACCTTGTCAAGGACACTTTAAATGTTATTTGTTCATGATTTTAGAAAAATCAGAAACAAACAGTTCCGTTACAGTCATATAGGCATATTTAAGTTTGGAGAAATTTTTAGAAGATAAAAATGCTTATTCCGGATTGTATGTTCATTTCAGAAAGATTGCAGGATGACTGATTAGATGATGAAAAAAAGATAAATTTAACCGGTAATGAACAGCGTTCACTACCGGTTAAAAACAAACAAGACAGAATAGATAAATTTAACCGGTAATGAACAGCGTTCACTACCGGTTAAAAACAAACAAGACAGAATTAATTACATGGATTAAATAGCATATTCAATAGGGTACTGGTGGGTCATATTGAATATTTCAAAAATACGCTGTCTGATTTTAAAGAAGTCTTCAGAGGTTCTGTCCCTTGACGGTCCGAGATTGATGGTCAGAATTCTTTTGATTCTGCCGGGATTCGGAGTCATTACCACTACCCGGTCGGCAAGATATACTGCCTCCTCGATATCATGGGTTACAAAAATGATGGTTTTTTTCTGGCTTTTCTGAATATCCAGAATATCATCCTGCAGTTTGATACGGGTGATGGCATCAAGAGCCCCGAAAGGTTCATCCATAAAAATTATGTCCGGTTCAGCAGTAAGCGCACGGGCAATGGCCACACGCTGCTGCATGCCGCCGGAAAGCTGATGCGGGGATGCCTCCATAAAATTTTCAAGCCCAACCATTTTCAGGTACTTTTCCGCCTTTTCTCTTCTTTCGGCTTTGGTGCACTTTACAGACTCCAGAGCAAGTTCAACATTGCGCACTACATTGCGCCATGGCAGAAGACCGTAGTTCTGAAATATGGTTACATGCTTAGGATTAGGTTTACGTACCTCCTCGCCGTTGATGGTAATACTGCCTGATGTCGGCAGTTCAAATCCAGCAATAGCGTTCAGCAGGGTGCTTTTACCGCAGCCTGACGGACCGAGGAGACAGATGAATTCTCCTTTCTCGATGGTAAGATTCACATGATCCAGAGCAGTAAATTCCTGTCCTTTTCTGGTAAAACGTTTACTGACATTGCTGATATTGATGTACATTATTCGTTTAACCCCCATTTTTTGAGAATGATCTTTTCAAATCTTGCCAGAATGATATCCAGAGCAAAACCTATAAGTCCGATAACAAAGATATCTGCCATTAATATGTCATAGCGCAGATTGTTTCTGGCATCGACAATGAGGTATCCGAGTCCTGACTGCGCTCCGACCATTTCACCGCACACCAGAAATACCCAGGCGGTACCGAGAGCCAGATGTATTCCGGAGGTTATCTGCGGAAAGGCTGCCGGGAAGATGATTTTACGGTAGATTTCCACAGGTCCAACGCCGAAGCTTGCGGATACTCTGAAGTAGATGCCAGGGATGTTTTTTACTCCGGCTACTGTTGATAAAAATACCGGAAAGAAACCAGCCAGAAAGATAATCACAATTGCCGGAACGTCCCCTATACCGAATCCCAGAACGATAAAAGGCATCCAGGCAATCGGTGATATCGGACGCATTATCTGCAGTACGGGATTTATGAACCTGAACAGAATACCGATACGCCCGAAGATAAGCCCTAAAGCCACTGCAACAACCGTTGAAGAAACAAACCCCACAAAAAAACGATACATGCTGCTGGTTATATGGTCAGCAAGTGAGCCGTCGCCGATAATTTCGATGAAGGCGTCCCAGGTTTTCACCGGATTTGGAAAAAGCGCTGTATTTACACCGGTCAGGGTGCAGATAAGCTGCCAGACGGCAATAAGCAGAATAACAGACGAAATGTTAAAGCCTATATTTCCGGCTTTTCTGGCTAAGCCTCCGGTCAGGGAGGCGGATTTACTATTACTTGACATTTATTACTATATCCTCATATGCCGGCGGATTCTCTGAAAGACCGTATTTCACAACCTTTTCCTTAAGACTTTCATACTGCTCTCTGGTTATGTCGAGATTACTGAAGGAAATCCATTTTAAGGAGAGCTCGAGAATTTCCTTCGGAGCATTCAGGTTCCTGGTTAAAATTTCAATACTGTGCTCATGATCGGCATCGAGGTGGGCACCGGCCTCCTTTACAGCATCTACGAGTTTTTGCGCCAGTTCCGGATGTTCAGCCAGGAATTTATTGTTAAGGGCAAGACCGCAGCACACGGAATCAGGCCACAGCTCGTGAGACTGGTAGAGCACCTTGCCAAGATTGAGGCTGACTGCTCTTGCTCCGAACGGTTCAGCCACACAGTATCCGGCAATCTGATTTGAAGCCAGGGCAGCAGGCATTTCCGGAGGTGCCATTTCGGTAATCTTAATGTCGTCTATGGTTAAACCCTCTTTGGCGAGAGCATCGTTAAGGAGAATATAGTGGGTTGACTGACGGTGCGGAATGGCAAAGGTCTTTCCTTTGATATCAGCCATGGAGGTGTAGTTGTTACCGATGACTACAACGTTGCCGTCATGATGGGCGAGGGCAGCCAGAGAAACATCAACCCCCTGTTCCTTGGCTTTCATAATCAGTTCAACTAAAGAAAAGGCTGCGTCAACCTTGCCGGCGTTAAGGGCATCAATGAGATCAGTCCATGAACTGAATCTGATTAGCTCTACATCAAAACCCAGGTCTTTTTTCTGGGATATGTCGGCAAGCTCCATACCGGGAACTGCGTGGGTAATCGGCAGATAGGCTATCTTAATGGTTCTTTTTTCAGGTACCGCAGCCTGTTCACTGCTGCTTTTTTCTGCTTCTTTTCCTGCCTGGTTTTCTGTGCCAGAGGTCTTTTGGACCGATGTGTTCTTCACTGCTCCGGCTGAAGTGCTGTCTGCTGCCTGAACTGCCGGCTTTTCGTTATTACCGTCACAGCCGGTGATAAAGGCCGGGGCAGAGAGGGTAAGGGTAAGAAGAATGGCTCTGGATAGTTTATGAGGCATAATTTTTTTCATGTGAGTTCTCCTGTAACTGGTAATTATCTAGATGAGGTGTGTTTTGTTTTATATTGTTTTGTATTTATGTTGTTTTGTTGTTTTGTTGTTTTGTTGTCTGGAATTCATTTAATTACTGCCAGCCTCAGCCGTCTCCTCATATGTTACCGGTAGCTGAATAACGGAATTTTTATAGATCGTTGTTCAGTTTTTCCATAAGGGGACGGTTTCGGGCATTCTTTACTTCAGGTTATGTAAAGAGCCCGGAAAGAGACGGTTGATTCTACAGGCTTTTTCGAGTGTTAATTTTCTGCGGGCACACGGGGATCAATGATTCTTTCCGGTACATCCCAGCCTAAAGCTCTTCTTTTTACAATCATGTCGTCAACAATCTTCTTTCCTACCATAAACGGATCGGTATTTACGTACATAACTGATTTCAGAGTTTCTCTGGTGCCTTCCTTCAGAAATTCAATGACGTTCCTGGAGCCGTGAATCTGGGCCTCTACGCAGTGATAGGAATTCACCCCCATTAGTCTGAAGCCTAAGGCTGCGTCGATGCCTTTTTCATTACTCCATTCAGGTGAGGCAAAACCGAAAGGCATTTCGTAAATAAAGTGTTCTGCTTCACCCGCCAGCATTCCGAATATGCCGGACGAACGGGTATTGTCAATGCATTCCCCTACATGCCATACCGGTGGCAGTTCTCCGTTAAGGAATTCCTGAAGCTTGTCTCCAGCCTTCACTACGCCGCTTTTGGCGCAATACCCCAGTTTCATCAGCGGGAATGAGGCACAGCCGTTGGAGAGAATGAGTACATTGTTTTTAAGAAGTACATCAGCTACGTCAATGATGGCCTTTTCGTAGACTACCTTGGTGTTGTTACAGCCTACCATATTGACAATGCCGAGGATCTTTCCGGATTTCAATGCCTCCAGCACCGGCTTGAAGCTGCCGAAATGACGGCAGACGTACTCCACGGAGAAGCCTACTTCAGCCTCTACTTCATAAGGCGGAATATATACCGGAATGCCTTTTCTGGATTCGTAGCTTTCTATAGCCCTGAGTACAATACTGTCGGCAAGTTCTCTTGCTTTGTCTATATTGGTATGGCGGTGATCAAATTCAAAGCGTTCCGCCCCCGGAAGACGGGCACTTTCTGAAGTGGTAACCACAGTGGTGCGGAAGCATCTGGCTACATCCATGATTGCCGGATAGACGTCCTGAACGTCAGCTACCCACAGATCCAGTGCTCCGGTTCCGAGTACCAGCTCGGCTGATACGGCATTAGAAAGCGGAATTACCCCGGCATAACGGTACATAGCGGCAAGTCCGGAGCAGCAGATACCATAGAATCTGATGCCGAGAGCCCCTTTTTCTTTGGCGAGGGCAAGCATTTTTTCCGACTGTCCTGATTTAACAATCTGACTTACCAGAAGAGGCAGATGGCCGTGCACTGCAATGTTGACGTAGCCTTTTTTAAGCGCCCCGAGGTTTACCATGGAGGTCACCCGGTCGCCGACTCCGAAAAGACAGTCGGTGGCAATGCTGGTGGCTACCACACCGGTAAAGGTGAAGGCCAGACCGCAGCGGAGGAACTGCTGCAGGATGGAGCGCCAGTCACCGTCTATGCCGCAGCCTGATTTATGATAGGCTTCGAACACTTCGTGGTAGGCACTTATCGGGACAATATCCATATCCTTCCATACCTTTTTTCTTTCAGCAGGAGCCAGAGCCTCGATGGTTCTGTATTCATCAGGTTCGGCACGGGAAAGGTCGGCAAGCAGAGTGTCGGCGAGATCGATGGCTACTTCATTAACTGTTCTGTTTTCCGTAGGAATACCGAAGGCTTTGGCAGTGGCCATAACCTTGTTTCCGCCTAGAATAGGTACGTCAAGCTTCCCCTGGGCGGCCCACTTAAGGTTAAGAACCACTTCACGGGCGTGCATGCCGTGCTGGGCTGCACCGGCGGCTCCGGAGCGGAGCAGATTACGGCTTACAATGAGATCCGCATCGGCACCGCAGACACCTCGGGATGCTTTAGGGGTGATACGGCAGGGACCCATATTGCAGATTTTGCAGCAGATTCCGGCAAGTCCGAAATTACACTGCGGTTTCTGTTTGTCAAAACGGTCAAAGGCTGTGTCAAAACCGATCTGCTCAGCTCTTAAAATCATTTCTCTTACAGCCGGATCTGGAGTGTTGTCAATAACATCCTGTTTTGACGGAAATGTCTTTCTGTATTCATTGACGGCTTTGGTATAGTCTTTGATGAATGCGGCTGCTTCATCTTCACTCTCGCCGTTTTCATCGTGGTGATGATCTCCTGCCATGATTACCACCGGTACTCCGTGTTCATCAAAACCGATTATGTTGCGGTGGGTGTGAATATGCGCAGGAGAATCGTTATGATTATGACTGTGACTATGATCGTGGCAGTGTTCATGGTCATGATCATGATCGTGGTGATGTTCTTCGGTACTGTGACCGGTGACCGCTTCTCTATTGAGTGATTCGGCTGATACTTTTCTGCCGATGGCGTTGATTTTTAATTTACCGGTATCAGGTAAAGTATCCTGATGTTTGTCATTATGGGTCGTTCCGGTCATGGTAATGCTCCTGTCTTGTGTATGGTGAACTGCTGATATCTTAATAAAGCAGTTTCTTATATTCTGTTCGCAATGGAATAATCGTAAAATGTGCGGTTTTTACATATCTGAGGTGAATCCTCTGCGGTTATGCATAACGGCTGTTCTTATTCCATTGCGAATCTCAATTGTATTTTTATGCCTGTATAAAGCTTTTTTCCGGTGCTTTAACCGGGCGGATTAACCGCAGCAAAGTTCGTTTCTGTCTGCTGATTTGCGCTTAATGAACAGAAAACCGGCCCATAAAAGAAGTGCAGTGGCGGTAACTGTCAGACTGAGCAGCAGATCATCAATGGCGTCCTCACGGCTTGGAGCAAACACCTCCATGCCTTCTTCGGAAAATTCAGTGTAGAGATCTACACTCCACATGAGCAGACTGCCGAAAAACATGTATCCTAAGAATTCAAAATGCATTTTTTTCTTTTTATCGGCAACCATTCCCCAGATGGTGAGAAGACTGCATATCAGCATGGCTATAACTAAAATCATTTATTTTCTCCTGAATAGTAATTCTGACCGGTAGTTGTTAAAACGGTGAATCAGTTACCGGCGGTATGACCGGCCTGCTGTTCAGAGACAACGCCTTTTTTACTTCCGGAAAGTAATTTTTCAGCAATGCTGTATACGAGGTATACAACTGTTACCAGTACTGCCATGGATACGCCGACGGTAGCAAGTTCGTGGAGCATTTCCGCTGTATCCTCAGGACTTTTCATTGCGGTGATGAACGGAGGGTAGGCGGTTAACTCGCCGTGCCACATATGTTCAACAGCCAGCAGTACTGAACCTCCGAAAAGTGTCTGAGAAAGTCTTTTACAGTGAAAAGCCAGAGATTTGCCTCCCTTAATGTTTAAATGATTCAATGCCAGTGATGCTGTTGCTAAAACAACGGCTTCAGCAGTGGGAACAAAAAAACAACACATGATGGTTTCCTGTATAAGTAAACAACTGATAAATAACAAAACAAAAAATACTGAATGGTGTAAAATAAAAAAAACATACCAAATCAGTATGAATGTGTGGAAATAATATAATATCTGTTTTTAAAAATCAATAGTAATTAAGTAGGATTTTAAAAAACAGGTAAAAAACAGGTAAGTTGGAACATAATCTGGCAGTCAGACTGAATTCCTGATAAAAAACTGCATGACCTGAATACTGATTTAGAGGCAAAAAGAAAGTAGAGTGAAAGAAAAGCTATTGAAAGGAAAGATGGTGTTCAGTCTAAAACCTTCAGAATTTCTTATTGTTCCTTTATCCGTACTTAATGTTGTATAATCTTCAGATAGGCAGAGAATCCGGTGCTATTGCTTCCGGAGCTACTGAAAAAACTACACAGTCAGAGAGGATTTTGCATGAACCCGATTAAAAATGTGGTGGATAAGGAAATTGAACATCTCCAGATTTTTGCCAAGCACCTTGATGAGCCTGAATATATGCAGGCGGTTGAGCTTATTGGTAAATGTCAGGGAAAGATCGTGGTTACCGGTGTGGGGAAATCGGGACATGTTGCCTCAAAGATTGCTGCTACCATGGCAAGTACAGGTACACCGGCCTTCTTTGTTCATCCGGGTGAGGCCTGCCACGGGGATCTTGGAATGATTCAGCCGAATGATCTTATTATTGCTATTTCTCATTCCGGGGAAAGCAGTGAAATCATGACTATCCTTCCGATAGTCAAGAGACGGGGAAACAAAATTATCACCATTACCTCCAAGCCTAATTCATCCATGGCTCTCATTGCGGATATTCATCTCTGCACCTATATCACAGAGGAGGCTGGAAGTCTGAATCTGGCTCCTACCTCCAGTACCACCACAACCATGGTGCTTGGTGATGCTTTAGCCATAGCTCTTGCGGAAAAGAACAATTTTACCAGAAATGATTTTGCGGCAAGTCATCCTGGCGGAGCTCTCGGCAAAAGACTGCTGGTACATAATGAAAATGTTATGCATGTAGGCGATGAAATACCGGTTATTCATGTGCATAATACTTTAGGAGAGGCTATTGTCGAGGTAAGTCATAAGAAGCTCGGTTTTGTGGCAGTGCTTGATGATAATGAGCGTCTCTACGGTATTTTCACCGACGGTGACATCAGAAGAGCTCTCACCGCCGGGTTTGATTTCAGAACCACCAGAGTTTCAGAATTTGTTAAAGCAGGGTGCTACACTGTACGTAAGGATCAGATGGCCTATGATTCCCTGATGCTGATGGAGGATAAGAAAATAAACGCTCTGGTGGTTATAGATGAGGTTAACCGGGTAATCGGAGCCTTCAATATTCATGATCTGATTCAGGCCGGTATCAGAAAGTAGTTCATGTTCTTCAGTAGTCACTGACTGTTCATGAATAAAGGCAGTGACTACCGGCCGTAGATTTCCTCAGTGCTCTGTACAGTTTAACAACAGTATCAGTTTAAACTGTTCCCTAAATATGTCTAAGCGGGAAGCTCTGGCAGAACTTCAACCTGTCAGACTTTGCTGCCCGTTTTATAGAATCAGTTTTAAACCTTTGTTTTTGGCTTTGCTGACTCCGGTATGCGTTCCATAATATAGTTGAGCACAAAATCAAAATCTTCCTTTCCGGCATAAATCTGATTTTTATAGAGAATTTCGTTAACTTTGATAACATTCCAGGTGCGGCTTACCTTGATGTTTTTGACCTTCTTAAAGGTGGAACTGATACTGTCCACGGTGGCATTATGGATTCCCAGACCTGCTGTTGAGGGGCTTTTTGACAGTATCCCGGCCATAATAACCAGCCATGCCAGGGCTTTCTGCTTTTTAAACTGGCTTTTAAGCTGGGTATGAGTGATGCCTTCATCATTCATTTCAAATAAAACGATATATTTCCAGTTGTTTCTGGCGGCTACAATTATATAGGCCACCACGGATAAAAACATAAAGAATAAAATAAAGCCCAGACCTATCAGAATATCCTTGACGGTGTTTTCCAGTTCTTTCCCTCTGAACATATCCAGTGATAAATTGCCATCGATAAGATTCAGGGAGAAAACAAAAAGAAAAACAATAAAGAATGAAAGGAGCAGAACCTTCCATACGGTTATAAGGATTGTCGGGTTCTTCAGCATATGGAATTCATAATACCAACGGTAGAAGCCGTCGGGACAGAGCACAATGTTTTCTGTTACTTTTTTTCCCTGAAGTTTTTTTCGATAATGCTCTTCATTTAAACTGTCTAAAGGTGGAAGTTTCATGCTGATTATCCCGGATAATTAACTGAATGACTGCTGTTTCAGATTTCAGCAAATAAATCATACTGCTGAAAGATAAAAAAATTATAGAATTTTTTCACGAGAAAAAACCGATTGAAAATCGAAGAATTCAATAAAACATTCAGTAAAAAATACCGACAATTAAGCTAATCGGATGATATACGTTACCTGAAATAATCAGCCGGCGTCAGACATCTGATGCCGTATCATCAAGGCCCTGTAATCCATATAATTCAATTTTAATGCCTTTTTTACGCAGGTATTCCTCAACGGCTGCAAAGGCTTTTTCTGTTATCATGTATTTGCCTCGCCATGCCGCTTCCTGAGCATCCAGTTCGTTAAGATTCAGTGCGGCTTTGAAAAATGCCGTAAGGTAATAGTGTTTTTTAACGAACTCATTTGTTCTTATGGTTCCTTCTCCGGTAGTTGATATGATTCCGTTTTCAGCAATTTCTATCAGTCCTCTCTTCTGCATAACTGCAAGAGCTGTCTCCAGACCTGGCTGATGGTGTTTATCATTCTGATAGGCCTGTTCTATTATGCTCTGGACGGTGACAATTTCTGAAGGATTATCGTCTGATATACGTGTGATGTAGATATAGTCAAGATAATGATAGAAAGTCTCTTTGAGATAGTCATCGAAAGCGATATTACCGTTAAACGTCAGTTCCTCTTCGGCGAGTTCCGGCAGATGATGTTCATCGGAGTACTGCATAATCGCTTCAACCGCTTTATTTTCCAGAATATTTTTGAACATAGCGGCGTTTCTGCAGGCCTCCATGGGTTCAATTTCAAGAGTGTCAACCAGAAATCTGGCTATGCTTGATTTAATGCGTTGATAAAATTCCGCCCGTTCTTCACCATATTCTGAGAGTTCAATCCGGCCGTCATCATCAGGATAGGCGTATTCGTTATTCACAAGTTCACTGATTACACCGTCTGTTTCTGACGGATCAATGTTCAGTTCGCTGGCAAGTTCTTCAGGAAGCACGTAATTCCGGTGTACTTTTTTCAAAAGATTGTTTACGGCAAGAAGATAATCCTCACTTAAATATCTGGTATTAACACTTCTGTACATTATTAAGCCTCCGGAATTATATGGATTATATATTACTGTATCCATTTTTATATATTATTGTATTCATCAGAACTTTGTGAAAGACCGGAAGTATTTGATCTTAAAAATGATATGCGGATCCTGATATTACGTTTTTTCTGAAATTCTCTCTCTATTATTCAGAAGACTTAAACTGCAGATACTGGCAGATACAAGCTGATAGATATAAAATAAATATTTAATAAGTGATTATATAAAAAACATAAAAATAAGCATAGTTCAAAAATTATTTAATGTATATCAAATAAATGTTAAAATGCAGTTGCTTGAAAAAAATCAAGAGCCCGTTACCGGTTGCAGAAAAAAGTTCCGGACTTCGTTTTTTTCCCGTTTATTAAGATATTTCCTAGCTTATAAGCAGTCGCTTTATATACGGGGTGAAAGCTGTAACAGGGCATAATACCCGAATATACGCCAGTGGAGTTTGTGTAAGACTGAAGCCTTCAGGTAAAGCAGCAGACATTGAACCAGAAATCCAGGCGGATTTTAATCAGCCCGGGTAGCATGGCGATAATAAAAGGGAATGTTTTATATTTTTTTACTGGAGTAAACAGAAATAATATGAGTAATGTTGAAAACTCTTCATCAGGAATGGGAACCAAGCTGGCCGTCATCGGCGGCGTACTGGCGGTAATCGTAGTCGGCGGAGTGATTGTAGGTGTTCCTAGCTATGCCAAGAGCGTGTTCTATAAAGGTTGTAAGGACTCAGTTGCTAACTTGAATCATTCAATTATTACAAGCGGTATTTCTGTTGATGTCAAAAAGGATGAATCAGCAGGCTCACTGTTCTCTGATAAATACCTCTATGAAGTGTACAGCGGCAGTAATAAGATTGCTGTATTTAATCAGAATAACAGCTATGGTCTGACATCTGTGAGTGCTGAAATCGCTGTAGTACCTGAATCTATAGAAGATACTGATACCGGTCTTAAGGAATATCTGAAAAACTTAAAGGTTGTGAATGAATACAATGTGCTTGCCGGTCAGGGAACATCAGTTTTTGAATTTCCTGCTTACTCAGGAAAACTCGGTGATCTTAATGCAAAATGGGATGCCGGTCGTATCGTTTCAGAGATTCACGGTGATTCATTCGGTCCAGTAGCCGAGGTGAAATTCGGAACCTTTACTGCTGAAAATGAAGATATGTCATTCATTGTCAAGGATATCAACGCCACCAGAAACAAGTTTAATTTAGGCAGTATCAAGTTTGTTGAAAAGGTGCATGACGTTGATGATAAAGATACTCCTGTTGATGAAGCAGCTGATAATACCCAGAATAACGAAGAAGCTGTTGCTAAGAATGAAAGCACCGGTTCAGAAAAGAAAAATAACGAAATCGTTCTTGAAAATCTGAGTTTTGCTGTAAATCCGGAATTTGTTGACAGAACAACCCTTAACAATGCCATGAACCTCAATCTTGACAAGTTCATTTTTGATTTCGATGAGCTTTCATACAGCATCAAAGACTTCAAGCTGGATCTTCAGGTTAAGAATATGCAGTTCAAGGATGTTATGGATAAATGCGGTCTTAGCAACATTGAAAGAGATATTCAGAAAGTTCCTGACTGTGTGACTTCTCTTAAATATAAGCTGAATCAGGAGGAACAGACAAAGGTTGGTTTATCTCTTATTGCCGGTGCTAGCTTTGAGTTTGATGCCAAGTATGTTATGAATAACGGAGCAATGGTACATCAGCTAAAAATGAATTTCCCTGAAGATACCAAGAATCCGATGTCTTTAATGACTGGTACTAAGATTGATGCCCATTTAGAAAGTAACAAGGCAGCTGTTGACAGCATAGTTGATTTAGTTCCGGAATTTGCCTCAGTACGTTCTTTACTGGTTCAATATGACAAGAATAACCATGTAGACAAGTACGTTACCAATTTCGTATGTGACGGTATAATGAAGTGTACAGTTAACGGAACTCCGCTGCGTTAATGCTTAATCATAATATCGGGGTTTCCGGTTAACAAATCAGAACTCCCCTGCTCAGTTCCGATTTATCTGAAGTAAAAGGCTGTTCGAAAAGAGCAGCCTTTTTTAGATCAGCAATTGTCCGGAAAAGAAAAAGCCGGTACAGGAAGTTTTTTTGATTGCCGGATTTATGCTTTGGCGGTGAGATATTTTTCAAAACGGTATTTCTGGGAGGCTTCCGGATATTTTCTATGATCAACCTCGCTCATAAACATGTCAAAAGGCCGGATGTAAACCTCAAAAGGTGCGTAAAGCCCCTGATAAACCACATACTTTTCCTTTGTTTCGGAATGAATGGCAAAGTTTATGATTTTATAAAGATATTCGTTTGATTCCTGATTCTTTACCCATTCTCTTTTGAAATGTCTGACAATGTCGCCTATCTGCAGTCTTGGTGATTCCATAGTTATAATCCTTGTGTTATCAAATGATGGCAGGTATATGGTTCAGTTACCGGATTCCGATCCTGTCGAAAAGGATCACCCGAACATTCCGTGACATCATAGCAGACTGCCGACCGGCATCGCTAATTTTTATCAAAGACTGACTGAGATATCATACTTTTTGTTTTTTTTTGGTTATATTTATTCTGGATATCCAGCCGGATTTTTTAATAATTACCTTATATTCCCGGAGGAATATGTTTTCCCGGACAGGTTGAGGTCAGTGTTCATGAGTAAAGAATATAAAGAAAAAAAGATTCACAGCTATGAAAGAAAACTGTATGAGCCGTTAGGAGAACACGGCAATTCCGTATATGAGCGCCGGGAACAGTTAAAGCATTTTGTTAATACCTATCTTCTGGGAAACAGGGCCGTCACCAGAATAGATTACCTCCAGTACCAGGCTCTGCTTTTTTCCACAGTTGTTCAGGGGGATAGAAACATCGATTGCTTTCTGCCGCATGTTTTTCCTAAATATGATTCCATAGAGAGGTACAGTGAACTCAACGAAAGCAGAAAAAAGGAGGTTCTGGATATTATTGCCGGTGCCTTTACATTTCTGCGCAACCGCACAAGAATGCTTATAGAGGACAGTAAATTCAGCAATAAGACATCCATAAAAGAGGTGGCGAGATTCTTTTACAATCCAGAAAGAGAGAAGAGTCTGGGCTGTTTTTTCAATATACCGTCATATGATGACTGTATTTTTGTGGTAAACGGATTTCCGGTGGTAACTCTTGCCGGCTGGCAGCTGACTAAACCGACCGAACACCGGACATATCCGCTGCTGTCAATGATAGATGAGAATTTTGAGACTGATACCAAAGCTATCTTCGGTGTGAACAGTGAAAACAGGACAGATGAAGATGAGTTAATAGGGATAGATGATGAAGCAGAACTTGCCGGAAAGAAGTTTATTAATCAGTCTGAAGAAGAAAAAGATCTGCCGGTAAGCGGTTCAGATAGCGGCAGGGAGGAGATGGTTTCTCACATTGATGCAGCATCTGTTGACAGTGTTCATGGTGATAAAGGTGATGAAGATTATGATTCACCTTTCGGAAAACTTGCCGGTGACAGCGGAGATCATGATTTTCTCGGCAGCCGTATCCGTTCAGGAGAAAATATGAATACCGGGCCTGATGCTCCCCGGGATACCGATTTTCAGGAAAAGGATGCAGACTTTGCTAACGGTTCTGCCGGAAAAGACAGTACATTTGCCGGTGATGAATCCGATAACTACCGGAATCGCCATGCCGATGATACGGT
>OMYE01000235.1 GCA_900315145.1 uncultured Pseudomonadota bacterium
AACGTCAAAGTATAAAAAATACTCTGAATTTATATTGATTACTATTATTTTTTTGTCAACTGTTGTAGTGATTTAGTAATGTAATATTTTGAAATACTGGCTGTTAATCAATAGATAATAATTATTGATACAAAAGATTATAAAAGGCAAATATAAAAAATTAAGTGATACAGATATATTAACTGTTTATTAAATTATATGAATAAAGTAATAATAAATACGAAAGTAAAACGATTAGTACCAGAGAGATAATACGATAATAAAAATTGCAGGATGAAACAAAAAAGAGGAGCGAATTATTCCGCTCCTCCTATATGAACTAAACTGAAGTTCTGTGCAACACCTTTTCTACATTGATATGCATCATGTTGCGCTACAATTATAGATTGTTATTTATCAGCAGATGTCTCATCAGCTGTCTTAATTTCAGCTTTAGGAGCTTCCGGTTTAACGATATCTAATAATTCAACATCAAATATCAATACAGAGTTTTCTGGGATAGCTGGGCTTGGGCTGAACTTACCATAACCTAATTCTGAAGGAATGTAGATAGTAGCCTTAGTACCAACAGGGAATAACTGGAATGCTTCAATCCATCCCTTAACAACCTGATTTAATTTGAATTCAACAGGGTTCTTTGATTCATCAAATACTTTGCCATCAATGGTAGTACCACGATAGGTTACTCTGATGGTATCAGTTTCTACAGGCTTTTCACCAGTACCGAGAGTAATAATCTTGTACTGTAATCCTGAATCAGTAACCTTAACACCTTCTGCATTCTTATTCTTTTCTAAGAATGCCTGACCATCCTTAAGATTCTTTTCAGCTGCAGCTTCTTTCTTTTCTTTCATAGCCTGCTGAATCTTAACCTGGAATTCCTTCATGGTGTTTTCCATTTCTTCTTCGGTTAATTCAGTTTTGCCATTTACTGCACTTACGAAGCTATCTACCAAAACCTTTTTATCAATTTTGAAATCAGCTTCTTTTTCTAATTCTTCAATACCGGTAAGAATGTTCTTCCCGTAGAAAGCACCCATTGATTTTGCAACCTTGATATTAAAATCAGCGTCATTTGCATTTGTTTTGTTTTCTGCTGATGTAGCTGTTTTTTCTACCTTTGCAGCAGGAGCAGCGGAATCAGCTGATGCGGTATTCTTCTGTTCATCTGCATCGCAGGCAGTCATGGACATAGCCATTAAAGCACCAATTACAGATAAGGAAAGTTTTTTTAACATATTCGTAATCCTATAATTTATCCAAAAAATATTACCAAGTAATTTTATAAATCTGACTAAGGTTAAACTCACTATTACGGTATAATTAACTGCCAAAATTAATTACTTGTAACGTCGATTGAATGATCCTGCAGGGCATTATCAGAGATATTACAATCAGCTGATGCCATTTTGCATGATGTATTATTAGTAACTACATACAAAACAAAAACAGAGTTTTTATCTTATCTTAGTCAGAGTACTTTTATCCGAATATATTGCATTATATAATGCATCAGATTATTTTCAATTTTTAGTTTAAAATTGATTAGTACTCAAAATAGCTGCAAATATTTAACACAAACATTTGTCAGCCAGTTTGTATTTTACTTCATTTTGTTTTATCTTCAAATTTTTAATTGATTATAGTTTAAATATGTTGACTGATCCGGACTTAATTGAAAAATTAGAATCAAAGATATCCTACCTTGAATATAATTTGGAAAATCTCAGTAACGAGGTTTATGAATTGAGACAGATTATTGAGAAGCAGAAAATTCAAATCAACTTTCTTGCCGGAAAGCTAAAATCTGTAGAAGTGTCCAACATTGCTCCAAGAAGTGAAGAGACTCCGTAGAAGTGTCCAACATTGCTCCAAGAAGTGAAGAGACTCCTCCACCTCATTACTAGAGATTACTGGTATCAGAATATACCTCAGTATCTTGACAATTCATACAGGTTACATGATTCTGATAAATAAACGCTGATTAACTAACATTTTTCAGATTACAGGGCATGCATCTGATTCCGGAGGTGATTCTAAATTAAGATCCAATGCCTGCCACTATCGGCTACCCATTGGCATTTTGTTAACTTTTATATTCCATGAACACAGAAAAATAAAAGTTATAAAGCCATTATCCTGAAAATAGGACAATGGCTTTGATAAAGATTAAATAATCAACTGTTTTATATAGATATTACTACTGCTGATTCTCGCCAATTTTGAGGTTTTTAACTACTTTATCGAGAACTCCATTTACAAATTTATGGCTGTCCTGAGCAGCAAAGTCTTTTGCAAGCAGAATGGCTTCGTTAATGATAACTCTGTATGGAACATCTGTGCTCTTGTAGAGTAATTCGTAGGTGGCCAAACGTAAAATTGATTTATCCACCATATCTAAATCAGCCACGCTTCTGGAGTTTAAATAAGGCTTGTATGTTTTATCAATTTCATCAATATGAGTAATAGTACCGATAATCAGTTCATGCAGATATTCTTTATCGGTTTTATCATCAATAGGTTGATCCTCAAGGAACTGTTCCTCAATTACAGTA